>NZ_JAMYSE010000009.1:0-145000 GCF_040321795.1 Mesorhizobium sp. M0244
CCCCCCCCCCCCCCCCCCCCCCCCCCCCCCCCCCCCCCGCGCCCCCCCCCCCCCCCCCCCCCCCCCCCCCCCCCCCCCCCCCCCCCCCCCCCCGCGCCAGGTTGAAGGGCTCCAGGATCAATAGATCTTGGAGAACTTTTCGATGTTCGACTTGTCGAACTGGAAGGGCGGAGCCATCGCAGCCGAGTTGGTGTCGTCGAGCGTGACCTTGCCGACACGGCCGATCGACAGCGTCGCGCCCGGCTTGGCTTCTTCCTTCTTCACCGCCAGATCATGGGCGAGGTAGACGGCGGAATAGCCGAGATCGATCGGGTTCCACAGCGCAACCGCCTGCGAAGCGCCATTGTCGATGAACTTCTTGAACTCCGACGGCAGCGCTAGGCCGGTGACGTTGACCTTGCCGATCAGGCCTTCGTCGGTCACCACCTGAGCGGCGGCAACGACGCCGACCGTGGTCGGTGCGATGATCGCCTTGAGGTTCGGATAGGACTTCAGCAGGCCCTTGGCCTCGTCCGTGCTCTTGGCCGAGTCGTCGTCGCCATAGACGGTGGCGACGAGCTTGATCTTGGGGAATTTCTCCGGCAGCACCTTCTTGGCCGCATCGATCCAGGCGTTCTGGTTGGTCGCGGTGGACGAAGCCGACAGGATGGCGACGTCGCCGCCTTCCGGCAGGTAGTCGGCGGCAAGCTTGATAATGGTCTCGCCGATCAGGTTGGTGTCGGAGGGGTTGAGGTGAAGCTGGCGGCCTTCCGGCGCGACGCCTGAATCCCACGAGATGACGGTGATGCCGCGTTCCATCGCCTTCTTCAGCGCCGGTACTAGCGCGTCGGCGTCATTGGCAGAAATGGCAATGGCATTGACCTTCTGGGCGATCAGCGAATTGACCACTTCGATCTGCGCTTCGGCGGTCGCCTTGGTCGGGCCGGTATAGATGATCTCGACATCGCCGAGTTCCTTGGCCGCCTCTTCGGCGCCCTTGTTGGCGGCGTCGAAGAAGCCGTTGCCGAGCGACTTCACCACCAGCGCAATCTTGACGTTTTCGGCATAGGCAGCATTCACGAACATGGCGGCGGAGAACGCCGCCGTAATCATCAATTTCTTCAGAAAGCTCATCGAATATCCTCCCTTGAGCGTTGCATTCCATCGCCGCTGCGGGCGTGAGTTTTTCTCAGGCCTGCAGCGAAGATTCTTCCTTGTTGCTTGCCGTTGTGCGGGCGACGATCAGCGTCACACCGGCGGTCTCCAGCATCTTGGCCTCGCGATCCTCGATGCCGTCGTCGGTGATCACCGTGGCGATGCGCGACAGGCCGCACAGGATCAGACTCGAGCGTTTGCGGAATTTCGAGGAATCGACCAGCACCACCAGCTCGTCTGCCTGGTCGATCAGCTTCTGCTCGGCCTGGATCAACAGTGGGTCGCCTTCCATCAGACCCAGCGGTCCCAGTCCCTGCGCGCCCATGAACATGCGGCGCGCGTAGAAATTGCGCGTCACGTCATTGTCGAAGGGCGACAGGATGATGTTCTGCTCGCGGTAGATGGTTCCGCCCGACAGCATCACCGTGTTCTTGGAATGCCTGAGCAGGTGCTCAGCAATCGGAAAGGAATTGGTGAAGATCGGCATGCGGCGGCCGGTCAGGAAATGCACCATCTGGAAGGTGGTGGTGCCGCCATTGATGATGATCGGCTCGCCATCCTTGCAGAGTTCCACGGCTTCCCGCGCGATTGCCCGCTTCTGCGAGGCGTTGATGGTCTCGTTGACGGAAAACGGCCGGCCGGCAAGGCCGATGAACTGCGGCGGCGACAGCGCCTCGGCACCGCCGCGCACCCGGCGCAGGCGCTTTTGCACATGCAATGCCGCGATGTCGCGCCGGATCGTCGCCTCGGACGATTCCGTCAGGTCGACCATCTCCTGCACCGTCACCACAGGTTTTTCCTGGACGGCGGACAGAATGATCCTGTGGCGCTCTTTCTCGTGCATGGTTCCTCCCTGCTTGAGCATCTAGGCACCCAAAGCGCGCAGTGTCAATCATTTCCGATCAGATAATTTCATTGTGCAATGCAATATGATTGATATTGATCGTTTGTGATTGACAAGACAGCCGCTTGCGTAGAAATTCGGGCAAAAGGGACCCGCGTCGTTTGCGTGTCCCAAAGGGAGGATACCTATGCTCGACAAGCGCTCCGGCACGCGCCTCGCCAATCTTTGGGATGAGGCGAAAGCCCAGGCAATGAGCGAGCCGGAACGTCTCGTCTATCGCTCGAACGTTCTTGGCTCCGACAAGCGCGTCACCAATTATGGCGGCGGCAACACCTCCTCCAAGATCTGGCAAAAGGATCCGCTCACCGGCGAGAGCGTGGAAGTGCTGTGGGTCAAGGGCTCGGGCGGCGACAGCGCCTCGATCAAGCTCGACGGTTTCGCCACGCTCTACATGGATAAATTGCGCGCGCTGAAGGGTCTCTATCGCGGCCTCGAGCATGAGGACGAGATGGTCGGCTATCTGCCGCATTGTACTTTCAATCTCAACCCACGCGCGGCCTCGATCGACACGCCGCTGCATGCCTTCGTGCCGAAGCCGCATGTCGATCATATGCACCCCGACGCCATCATCGCCATTGCCGCCGCCAAGGATTCGCAGGCGCTGACCAAGGAGATCTTCGGCGACACGATCGGCTGGCTGCCATGGAAACGTCCGGGATTCGAGCTCGGCCTATGGCTGGAGAAATTCTGCCTCGAGAACCCCGACGCCAAGGGTGTTGTGCTGGCAAGCCATGGCCTGTTCAGCTGGGGCGACACACCGAAGGAATGCTACGAGACGACGATTTCGGTGATCAACCAGGCGATTGACTGGTTCGAGCGCAAGAGCCAGGGCAAGCCGATCTTCGGCGGCGAAGTGGTCAAATCGCTCGACGCGCCGGCGCGTCGCGCGGTGGCCGCAAAACTGATGCCGAGTATCCGCGGCCTGATCTCGGAGAAAAGCCACAAGCTCGGCCATTTCGACGATTCGCCCGCCGTGCTCGAATTCGTCAATTCCAAGGATTTGCGGCCACTGGCCGCACTTGGCACGTCCTGCCCGGACCATTTCCTGCGCACCAAGATCCGGCCGCTGGTCATCGAGTTCGATCCCAAGGCGCCCGACGTCGATGCCGTCATTGCCCGTCTTGCCGATGATGTGGCGGAGTATCGCGTCGGCTATCAGGCCTATTATGACCGCTGCAAGCACGCGGATTCGCCATCGGTGCGCGATCCCAATGCCGTGGTCTATCTGATGCCAGGCGTCGGCATGTTCACCTTCGCCGGCGACAAGGCGACGGCGCGCATTTCGGGCGAATTCTACGTCAACGCTATCAATGTCATGCGCGGCGCCTCGACGGTGTCGACCTATGTCGGCCTGCCCGACCAGGAAGCTTTTGATATTGAATACTGGCTGCTCGAAGAGGCAAAGCTGCAGCGCCTGCCGAAACCAAAAGCCCTTGCCGGCCAGATCGCGCTGGTCACCGGCGGCGCCGGCGGCATCGGCCGGGCCACCGCCAACCGGCTGCTGCGCGAGGGCGCCTGCGTCGTGCTGGCCGATATCGACGAGGCAGCCCTTGCCAGCGCCAATGACGAGCTTGCCAAGGCCTATGGCAAGGATTTCGTGCGGCCCGTCGTCATCAACGTCACGTCTGAAGATCAGGTAATCTCCGGCTTTGCCGAGACGGCGGTCGAGTTCGGCGGCATCGACATCCTGGTCTCCAATGCTGGCCTGGCATCCGCTGCGCCGATCGAAGAAACCACGCTGGCGCTGTGGAACAAGAACATGGACATCTTGTCGACCGGCTAT
This sequence comes from Mesorhizobium sp. M0244, assembly GCF_040321795.1. NCBI lineage: Bacteria > Pseudomonadati > Pseudomonadota > Alphaproteobacteria > Hyphomicrobiales > Phyllobacteriaceae > Mesorhizobium > Mesorhizobium sp. M0244. Next base: position 3,822 of record NZ_JAMYSE010000009.1, read on the forward strand.
TTCCTCGTTTCGCGCGAGGCTTTCCGGCTGTTTCGCGCGCAAAAAATCGGCGGCAACGTGGTCTTCGTCGCCTCCAAGAACGGGCTTTCCGCATCGCCCAACGCCGCCGCCTATTGCACGGCCAAGGCCGCCGAGATCCATCTGGCGCGCTGCCTGGCGCTGGAAGGCGCGGAAGCACAGATCCGGGTCAATGTCGTCAATCCCGACGCCGTGCTGCGCGGCTCGAAGATCTGGACCGGCGAGTGGAAGGAACAGCGCGCCGCCGCATACAAGATGTCGACCGACGATCTCGAAGAGCATTACCGCTCGCGCTCGATGCTGAAGCGGTCGGTATTCCCCGAGGACATCGCCGAGGCGATCTACTTCTTCGCCTCCGACATGTCGGCCAAGTCGACCGGCAACATCGTCAATGTCGACGCTGGCAACGCCCAGAGCTTTACTCGGTAATAGTTTGAAGGCGGCGCTGCCCCTCACCCTTACCCTCTCCCCGTAACGACGGGGAGAGGGGGTCGCCAACGCCGGAGCGCTTCCCTTCTTCCCGTCTCTCTACGGGGAGAAGGTGCCGGCAGGCGGATGAGGGGCAGCGCCAACCGAACGCATTTGGGAGGAAACGCAGTGTCCGAAACCATTATCTCCGCCGATGTTGTCGAGAAAGACAACGCGGCACGCAAGGCCGACCTCGAACGCGATTATGACTCGCTCGGCGAGCGCCTCGACCGCCGCGGCATCGCCATCGACGCCATCCGCGACAGGGTCGAGAAATTTGCCGTGGCCATTCCGTCCTGGGGCGTCGGCACCGGCGGCACCCGCTTTGCCCGCTTTCCCGGCGCCGGCGAGCCGCGCGACATTTTCGACAAGATCGAGGATTGCGCCGTCATCCGGCAGTTGACGCAGGCAACGCCGACCGTCTCGCTGCATATTCCGTGGGACAAGGCCGATCCGAACCGGCTGAAGCAGGCCGCATCGCGCTTTGGACTCGGCTTCGACGCCATCAACTCCAACACCTTTTCCGACGCCAGCGACCAGAAACTTTCCTATAAGTTCGGCTCGCTGTCGCATGCCGATGCCGCGACGCGCCAGCAGGCGGTCGAGCACAATCTCGAATGCATCGAGATCGGCAGCACGCTGGGCTCGAAGGCGTTGACGGTGTGGATCGGCGACGGCTCCAACTTTCCCGGCCAGGTCAATTTCGCCAAGGCGTTCGAGCGTTATCTCGACGCGATGAGGGAGATCTATGCCGGACTGCCGAGCGACTGGAAGCTGTTCACCGAGCACAAGATGTACGAGCCGGCCTTCTATTCGACGGTCGTGCAGGACTGGGGCACCAACTACATCATCGCCAAAGAGCTCGGCGACAAGGCGTTTTGCCTGGTTGACCTCGGCCATCACGCGCCCAACGTCAACATCGAGATGATCGTCTCGCGGCTGATACAGTTCAAAAAACTCGGCGGCTTCCATTTCAACGATTCGAAATATGGCGACGACGACCTCGACGCCGGCTCCATCGATCCCTACCGGCTGTTCCTGGTCTTCAACGAGCTGGTCGATGCCGAACTCTCAGGTGCCGAAGGTTTCGATCCGGCCCACATGCTCGACCAGAGCCACAACGTCACCGATCCGATCGAAAGCCTGATGTTGTCGGCAGTTGAGGTGCAGCGCGCCTATGCGCAGGCGCTGCTGGTCGACCGCGAGGCGCTTCAAGGCTTCCAGGACGCCAATGACGCGCTGATGGCGACGCAGACGCTGAAAGCCGCCTACCGCACCGATGTCGAGCCGATCCTCGCCATGGCGCGGCTGAAGACCGGCGGCGCCATCGATCCGGTCGCCGCCTACCGCGCCGCCGGCTACCGGGCGAAGGTCGCAGCAGAACGGCCGGCGGTGGCGAGCGTCGGCGGCGGGATTGTTTGAAGCTGGGGTGAAAATGGAAAACCCGCCACGAAGGGCGGGTCGTTTGAGCCAATTGGCACCACAGCCAGATTAGTAGCATAGCTGCCGGCACAAAGCAAGAACAAATTGCTGAAACGGGAAAAAATTCTGAGAGCCGCAATGAAGCGTGGCCTTGCTGCCAACGCGGCGGCGCTCAGCGGCATCAGTCAAAGATCGCAACGGTGATTACGCAGCGAACCGGCACCAGCATACGACGCCTTTCTCGCATCATTGTCAGTAGACTCGACCTCCCCAAACGGCTTTCCTAGGCTCACCCCAAGCCTCGGAGAACGGCCATGCATTCCACCCGCCGCACCCTGATAGCCGTCAGCCTTTCCCTCACCCTGACTTTTGTCCCGTTCCTCGCCTTTGCCGCCTCGCCGCAGCCGGCGAAGGGCGAGCACGGCATGGTTGTGACCGCCCAGCATCTTGCGTCTGAGGTCGGCATCGAGGTGCTGAAGAAGGGCGGCAATGCCGTCGATGCCGCGGTCGCCGTCGGCTATGCGCTGGCCGTGGTCTATCCGACCGCCGGCAATATCGGCGGCGGCGGCTTCATGACCATCCGCTTCAAGGACGGCCGTTCGACCTTCCTCGATTTCCGCGAGCGCGCGCCGTTGGCCGCGACCAAAACCATGTATCTCGACAAGGACGGCAAGCCGGTGAAGGGCGCCAGTCTTGACGGCTATCTGGCGGTCGGCGTGCCGGGCTCGGTTGCCGGTTTCGAGATGGCACGGGACCAATACGGCACGCTGACGCGGCAGGATTTGCTGGCGCCGGCCATCCGCTTTGCCGAGGAAGGCTTCGTGCTGGAGCAGGGCGATGCGGCCTCGCTCCAGGGCGGCGCGGAGCGGTTGGCGAGGGATCCAGCGGCGGCGGCCATTTTCCTCAAGCCGGACGGCAAGCCTTATGCCATTGGCGAGCGCCTTGTTCAGCCCGATCTCGCGGCTTCGCTTGCCGCCGTTTCCGAACGCGGTGCGGATGCCTTCTACAAAGGCGCGATCGCCGACGCCATCGTCAAGGCGAGCGGCGCAAAGGGCGGCATCCTGGCCAAGGCGGATTTCGAAAACTATGCGGTGCGCGAGCTCAAGCCGGCGACCTGCAATTATCGCGGCTACGAGATCATTTCCTCGCCGCCGCCGAGCTCCGGCGGCGTCATCATCTGCGAGATACTCAACGTGCTTGAGTTCTATCCACTGTCCTATCTCGGCGCCGGCTCGGCCGAGACGGTTCACGTCATGGTCGAGGCGATGCGCCATGCCTATGTTGACCGCAATTCGGCGCTCGGCGATCCCGGCTTCGTCGACAACCCGGTCGCAAAACTGCTCGACAAGAATTACGCCAGGGAAATCCGCGAAAAGATCGATCCGTTCCGGGCCGGCGTGTCGCAGGAATTGATGCCGAAGGGCTTTGGCGAGAGCAGCGAGACAACGCATTATTCGATCATCGACAATGACGGCAACGCCGTCGCGGTAACCTACACGCTGAACGGGCCTTGCGGCGCCGGCGTCGTCGCCGGCGGCACCGGCATCTTGCTCAACAACGAGATGGACGACTTCACCCAGAAACCCGGCGTGCCCAATCTCTATGGCCTGGTCCAGGGCGAGGCGAACGCGATTGCGCCGAAAAAGACGCCGCTGTCGTCGATGAGCCCGACCATCCTCGCCAAAGACGGCAAGCCGTTCATGGTCATCGGCAGCCCTGGCGGTTCACGCATCATCACCATCACGCTGGAGGCGATCGTCAACGTCATCGACCACGGCATGAACATCCAGGAGGCGATCGATACGCCGCGCATCCATCACCAATGGTTGCCCGACACGGTCTATATCGAACCTTTCGGCCTGTCGCCCGACACCGAAAAGCTGCTTACCGGCATGGGCTACCACCTCGATCTTGCCGACACGACCTGGGGCCAGGCGGCCGGCATCCTGGTCGGCGGCAAGAGCCTGACGGAAATCGAGAAGGGTGGTGGCGCCCGCTACAACGGCGCCATCGACAGCCGCGCCGCATCCGGCGAGGCTATCGGGTATTAGACGATGATCCCAAACCGAAGGTCAGCGCAGCAAAAAGTGCAAACCGTTTTCAGGATCACGGTCAACAGGAAGATTTCGCCTTGAATCAGGTGACCAGCGCGATCGTGGACGCAATCAGCATCAGCGCCGCGACGCCGACGAACAGCGCGTAGATGCGCGGCCGGTCGAGCAGAAGCGCATTGCCGGAGATCCATGCGGCGGTGGCGCCGCCAAGCGCGAAAAAGAAGGTGCTGCGGCGCCCGAAGCTCAAGCCGGCGGCCATCAGGCCGCCGATGATCAGGGCGCCGAACACGATGATCACGGCGACTGCGTATTTTTCGAAATCGTTGCTGCCGGCGCTCGGGCCGATCGCGTTCAACCTCGACAGGTCGTCCGGATCGAACGGGCTGGTCGACCCATATTCGTCTTGACCGACAGGCTCATGCATCATTCGTTCTCCGCAAACTGGCAGCAAATCATCAAGCCTCGCCGAGCGCAACCGCTCGTCGAATGTGATCGGCACGGTGTTCAACACTTTCTGGCGGCGGCTTGCCAGAGTTTTTTGGGTTCGTGCTTGATCGCCCCGCTGCCAGGCCCGGTCAAGTGCTTTGCCGGAGCTGAATCTTCAGGCGGCAGTGGCCATGGGCTGCGTCGCCTGAACGGAAGCTCCAAGCACCGCCTGCGCGGTGTCGGCCTGCTTTTCATCGACATGCGCCAGCACCAGGATCACACCTTGTGCGGCATCCGGCTGGCCCGGCTGCTTGCTGATATCGGACAATGTCCCGAGAAGTCTGCCGATAACGCAGCCCAAGACTGCACCGACGAGGGCCGATTCAAGCCATCCCGCGCCGAGGGGATCGATGCCGGGGAGATCAAAGGCGCCGAGGCCGGCCAACAAACCGGCTGCCGCGCCAAGAGCGGCACCGGTGCCTGGATCGCGCAAGACGGCGCCGATTTCGTCATCGTAGGGTCCGATGACACTGATCTCCTGGCGGCCAATTCCAGCCGCCTGAAGCGCTGCGACGGCACGCGCCGCCTGGTCATTGGAATCAAAAAGTCTGCTGATGGTTCGCATTGAAACTGCCTGTTAGGCCCGGCCTTTCCAGAGTGGGGGCAGGGTTCTTGCTGGCTGACGTTGAAAACTGCCCAACACATACGTCGCCCACCGCTCATTTCTGAGCAGCGGGCGACGGCTGCCCGAGCATTCACGTCAATCGATGATCTTGACGATCTTGCGCGTGCCTGGGTCGACGACGACGGTGCGGTTGTCAACGACGACATATCGATATTTGACGGTGGGGACCTCATGAAGTTCGACAGTGTCGGGGAGCGTTGAGCCGATATTGAGCTCCACCCCAGGGATTTTCACCGAGGCCAGCGGCTGCTTTTTCACATACTCCTTGATGACCGTTTCCTGCTGCGGTTCGATGACAACGTCTTGCGCCGCAGCGGCGCCGACACCTGCCAGAAGCAAAAGTCCCGCTGCCGCGGTGGAAAGATGCATTCTCATGGTCGTCTCCTTTGCGAACTCGGGACGCTCTTCGCGCCAAGGCTCATTCGAACGGAAGGCAGCTGAAAACGTTCCGTCGACGGGGCTTCGGTCCCACCCGAGCGGGACCAATCGACGTGTTGTCGCAGGACCTAAGTCTGATCCTTGCGGGCAAAGGGCGGGGCCGTCGCGCAGCCCGGAACCGCCACGGCTCGTACCCGTTGCTGGTTGCACGTTTCGGGAGGATTCCGTGGAAAAATGTAGACGGCCGCCGGTCGCTCGCACCGATCTTCGCTGTTTCCACTCCGATCGAACCCGGCATCTGCGCAGCCCCGTCCCTTCCTGCGCCGATAGGGTTCGCGCGTCACTTTTATGGCGGCGAACCCGCAAATTGCAGCGTGCTTCCGACCAAAATTGACCCTGAGGCGAGGAGAAATGAAATGGCCGACGACAAGAGCAAGCGAGACTTCAGCGACCGCAACCGCGTTTCGGCGGATGAGTATTATGAGGTCGAATATTTCGCGCGGGAAAATGGTATTTCGCCCAGCCAGGTGAGCAAGCTGATCAAAAGGACCGGTGGCGACCGGATGATCCTCTCGCAGGCGGTGAAAGCATTGCGCGAGCGCAAGTGAGATGCCGGCGAAGCCGACGGCTGGAAAGGCACTGATCGCGATCGGCCGAGATCCCGGCCAGCCATCGACAACGTGCCCAGATGCCGACGCTTCGGCCAAGCGCAATGCCCGTTTACTTCTTCGATTCCGATGAAGACGGAATCGTCTATTCCGACGATCAGGGAACGTTATGTGACGATTTCTCGCTGGTCAGGAAAGAAGCCCTTCGCACATTGGCCGAGATGGCCAGGGATGGCCTTCCTCACCGTAGGATCACAGTCAAAGTCCGGGACGGCCATGACGGTCTGGTCCTTGAAGTGGCCTTGACCTTTGCCGTCGAAACGCGGCGTTTCGGCGAGCAGATTTTCCGAATCAACTTGCGCACGAGCTGACGGCTCGATCGTCATCGCGCCGACTATGCCACGTGCCGCGCCGAAATTTCTGGTGCAGACGGCATCTTCCTCAAGGCGGAACATTAGAAGTTTCTAATAGTTATCTCTGCGCAGCGGGAACCTCCCGGGTTTCTGCTGCAGATCGGGCCGCAACCCGATCGGCCCGCGCCCTCCGCCAGAGGCGCGGGCTTCGTTTGTTTAGCCGATGCGCCACGCCGCGCGGCGGCCGCATATTGGAAACCTGCGGGAGCATTAGTAGCATAAGTCGCTACCGCGGCGCCCTGGCGCCCAGGCAACGGAGCCCGTCGTCCGACAGGGCGGCGGGCTTTTTGACGCGGGTCGATCATCACGCAACCGGTGGAAATCTAGCTGGGAGAGCGGGCCGGCGCCACTTCGTGTGGCGTGGGGTAAGGTGCCTAATGCAGCGCCGGCCAAGCGGAAATCAGGTCCGCCGCAGCCAGATAGTAGCCGCGTTCGCACGGCAGGTAATTGCGTGATCGCGGAAGGTACTGCCCGGGAAGCCAGCCCATTGCAGAGCACTCGCCACGAGCCCGGCCTGTGCAGCGGCCGACCGAGGCATTCATTCATTCTGACGATGCACCCGACGCCCGGACGGCGGAAATTGAGCGCCGCGCTAGCTCTCGACTGCAGCGGCCGGCGGTGTTCCCTGCAGATTTCGGATGAAAGGCTATTCTACCCTGTTGCGCCTAGATTCTTATCAGACCGTGGCAAGGATTGCTTTTCCCGTCGCGTTTGCCGGCGTTCTGCTGTTCGCCCTTTTGCCGGAGCGGGTCTTGCAGGGTCTTGGCCTCGCTTTCACGTTTGATCACGACAAGCTCAATCACGCCGCCGCCTTCGTCGTCCTGGCGGCTCTCGGAAGTCTCGGCTGGCCGGAACACAAGGCAAAGCTGATCGGACTCCTCGTTCTTACGGGCGCAGTGATCGAGGGTCTTCAGGCTGCGCAACTGATAGGGCGCGACCCGGATCTGTTCGACTGGGTGGCCGACTGCGCCGGAATGGCGTGCGGGCTGATAATTGCAGGCTGCACAAGGCGGGTCGCCGGCGGATTGCCATAGCTCGAAAGCGCATAACGGCGCCGGCGTACTCGCGCTCCAATATTGTGAAAATGGCCGGCGTCACTTGGGGGGCGCGTTGGGGTAAGTTGCCTGATGGACGCCGGCCAGGCGGAAAAATCATGTCCGCCGCAAAGCAATGTAGCAGCAATGGCAAGGCGCGACAGTGGCGTGATCGCGGAAGGTCCGCGTTCGCTTTTCTCGCTTTCCCCCGTGTGATGACCCATTATGGGTCATCAAGCCTGGCACCTGAATTGCACCGTAGTCAATGCCGGGGAACACCCCGGCAATCGTCCCCGAATATGGGGCCTCGCCGCTTCGCGAATGGAGCGGCGGGCCTTTTTTGCCGGATGCACGGCCGCCGCGGCGCTTGAAAATTGGATGCCACCAACTTGGTCGCTCATGGTCAGGATCGGGGTGATGAAGACCTTCGTTTGCTCGGGACCAGGAATCCCCCTTTTAGTAACTCCAACGCGTCGAGTGCCTCTTCATCCTGCAAATTTGTCAGAGCCACCCCGTCTGCGAAGACAACCTTATCGTGGTCTATATCGTAGACCTCCCAAAGCCCGTCCTTAATCCTTCGGATGGCGTGCCGACTCTCCATAAGCAGAAGCTAATTGAGTCTCGGAAATGGTGGGTACAAAAAGTCGAGAAACGGCCGACATTAGTAGTGGAAAACTTAGGGAGCGCTCCCGCGGCAACCTGCGCCGCGAAATCGGCGACTTCGCCAAGGAAATCGCGCGGCCAAATGCGAATGCTGCTCAATCTTAAGTGGGATCCTGATACAATCCCCTATGGCCGTCCGAATAGTGGTTGTTCTGGCGCTTCTTTTCGCCTTCGCCTACGGATTCGCAAAACTCGTGGAACGCTATGGCAGCGTTGGCGATCGACCCTCTGCATGTGAGGAATGGCCGCAACCTGATTGCCCAGACCCGAACGCGCCGCCTGCAGAGTAGCGGGTCGTCCATCTGCTCCCAGTCTGCAACATGGCGCGACTTGAAGTGCCGACTTTACCGACCAGACACATGGGGCGATGCATTGGTTTTAATTGGAAAAGTGGTGCCCAGAGGCGGATTCGAACCACCGACACGCGGATTTTCAGTCCGCTGCTCTACCAACTGAGCTATCTGGGCCTGCCCGGCGGGCGGTCTGCACACCGGGTTCATGAAAGCGCCGTCGGCACCCCTTGAAAGCGCGTGGGTTATAGCACGGGAATTCGGCCTGTCCAGCGCTTAGAGCATGATCCCGAAAGTGAATCCGGTTTTCGGAAAAGATCATGCTCAAACAAAAAGCCGGAACCTATTCCATCCGATTCTATCCGGATGGAACAGGCTCTAGACATTGATTTTCAGGCAGAAACGAATGGGGATTTCAGGCAGAAACGAATGGGCCTGCGTCGGGGCCAATTCACCGGCCGCGGTCAGGCCGGGCAAGCCGACCCAAGCTTGCGGAAAACACAGGTGACGGCGCTATTTCTGGTCGTCGCTCTCGTCCTCGTCGTCGCGGCCCGGGATGACATAGACACCCTTCAGCCAGCGGTTGAGGTCGATATCCTTGCAGCGCTTCGAGCAGAACGGATAGGTATCGCGTGCCGAAGGCTTGCCGCATTCCGGGCAGGGCCGCTTGGGCCGCAACGGCGTGACCTTGTCGTCCGAGCTCATATCCGCGCACCCGACAGCCAGTTGGCGTGCACCTTGAAGCCTTCGCCGCTGAGCAGCGCCACCGTCTCGTAGAGCGGCAGGCCGACGACGTTGGTGTAGGAGCCGACAAGCTTGACGACAAAGGCGCCGGCAAGCCCCTGGACGGCATAGCCGCCGGCCTTGCCGCGCCATTCTCCGGACGCGATATAGGCGTCGATCTCCTCGCGCGGCAGCCGTTTGAAGCGCACCCTGGTCTCGACCAGCCGCAGGCGCAGCTTGCCGCCCGGCGTGATCAGGCAGATGCCGGAATAGACCCGGTGCGAACGGCCGGACAGAAGGCCGAGGCAGTTGGCGGCGTCGTCGAGCGTCTCGGCCTTGGGCAGGATGCGCCGCCCGACGGCGACCACCGTGTCGGCCGCCAGCACGAAGCTCGGCGCGCAGTCGGTCTCGCTCTTCAGCGAGGCCAGCGCCTTCTCGGCCTTCTGCGTCGCCAGGCGTTTGGCCAGCGAGCGCGGGTGCTCGGCGCGCAGCGGCATCTCGTCGACATCGGCGGGCAGCACACGATCCGGCTCGATGCCGGCCTGCTGCAACAGCTCGATCCGGCGCGGCGAACCCGAGGCAAGCACGAGCTTCTGCAAAATGCCCATCGCGATCCCGGCCGGGTCCTTGAACTTACTTGAAGCGGTAGGTGATGCGACCCTTGGTCAGGTCGTAGGGCGTCATCTCGACCAGGACCTTGTCGCCGGTCAAAACGCGGATGCGGTTCTTGCGCATGCGGCCGGCCGTATGGGCGATGATTTCATGTTCGTTTTCGAGCTTGACCCTGAACATCGCGTTGGGCAGCAATTCCGTGACGACACCCGGAAATTCGAGGACTTCTTCCTTCGGCATTCGATACCTTTGCTTGGATGGGTACTTCCAGCGCCCCGGCCGGAAAGTTGCGCGGAACCTATATGATAAACGTCCGCTTGTGAACATGCTTAATCCGCGGCGTTTTTAGCCCCGTTGCTGAGGAATCGGCGGCCGATCTGCGCCTTCAGCCGCTCGCGTACGTCGCGATAGGCGGCCATGATCTGTTCGCGCGTTCCGCTGACGCCGGTCGGATCGGGCATCGGCCAATATTCGACCTCGACGGCCAGCGAGCGGGTGAGCTCGAGCGCGGTGTGGTGGGCTTCCGGCGCCAGCGTCACGATCAGGTCGAAATAGTCGTCCTCGAGGTCGTCCATCGTTCTCGGGTGCCGTTCGCCGAGCGACAGTCCGTCCTCGGCCAGCACGGCGTCGACGAACGGATCGCGCTCACCGCCGCGCACCCCGGCCGAGGCGACGAAAGTCGTCGGCGGAAGCACCTTGCGCGCCAGCAGTTCGGCCATCGGCGAGCGCACGGCGTTCATGCCGCAGACAAACAGGATCGAGCGGGGCAGGATCGAGCGGGGCAGCGGGGCGGCCAGTGTCAGCCTCGCCAGTGCAGCACGCAGATCAGCGTGAACAGCCGGCGCGCCGTGTCGAAATCGATGTCGATCTTGCCGGCAAGCCGGTCCATCAGCGTCTGCGAGCCTTCATTGTGCAGGCCGCGCCGGCCCATGTCGATCGCCTCGATATGGCTGGGCGTCGCCGTGCGGATGGCGTCGTAATAGCTCTCGCAGATCATGTAGTAATCCTTGACGATGCGCCGAAGCGGCGTCAGCGACAGGATGTGGGTGACGACGGCCGCGCCGTCCTCGCGCGTCACCGCAAACACCAGGCGGGATTCGGCCAGCGACAGCTTCAGCCGGTAAGGGCCGGCGCCGTCGTCATTGACCGGCTGGAAGCGGTTTTCCTCGATCAGGTCGAAGATCGCCACCGCCCGCTCATGCTCGACATCGGGCGTCGAGCGGCCGATCGTCTCGTCGAGCTCGACATCGATCAGCCTGGCGTTTGTATGGTCGTAGTCCGACATCGCTACATGTTCAGCCGTATGGCGACGGAGCGTCCATGCGCATCGAGCCCTTCCGCCTTGGCCAGCGTGATCGCCGCCGGCGCCAGCGCCCGCAATTGCTCCGGCCCGAGCTTCAGGATCGAGGTGCGCTTGACGAAATCGAGCACCGAAAGCCCGGACGAGAAGCGCGCCGAGCGCGCCGTCGGCAGCACGTGGTTGGAGCCGCCGACATAGTCGCCGATGGCTTCCGGCGTATGGCGGCCGAGAAACACCGCACCGGCATTGCGCATCCGCGCCAGGAAAGCCTCGGAGTCGTCGATGGCAAGCTCGACATGTTCGGCGGCGATGCGGTCGACCAGCGGCAGTGCTGCCTCGATCGTCGGCACCAGGATCACGGCGCCGAAATCGCGCCAGCTCGCCGCCGCCGTCTCGGCGCGCGGCAGGCTCCGCAACTGGCGTTCGACCGCCTGTTCGACCGCTTCGCCAAAGGCAGGGTCGTCGGTGATCAGGATCGACTGGGACGACACGTCATGCTCGGCCTGGGCGAGCAGGTCGGCGGCGATCCAGTCCGGGTCGTTGCTGCCGTCGGCCACCACAAGCACTTCCGACGGCCCGGCGATCATGTCGATGCCGACCGTGCCGAACACCTGGCGTTTGGCCGCCGCGACATAGGCATTGCCAGGGCCGACGATCTTGGCGACCGGCTTTATCGTCTCGGTGCCGTAAGCAAGGGCGGCGATCGCCTGGGCGCCGCCGACGCGGTAGATTTCGGAGACGCCGGCAAGGTCGGCCGCCACCAGCACCAGCGGCGGCCCGTCGCCGCCCGACGCTGGCACCACCATGGCGATGCGCTCGACGCCGGCGACCCTGGCTGGTATGGCGTTCATCAGCACCGAGCTCGGATAACTCGCGGTGCCGCCCGGCACATAGAGCCCGACGGCCTCGATCGCCGTCCAGCGCGAGCCGAGCTCGACGCCGGCGGCATCGATATAGCGGTCGTCCTGCGGCAGCTGGCGCTGGTGATGGGAGCGGATGCGCTCGCGCGCGAATTTCAGCGCCTCGATCGTCTGCGGATCGGCTGCATCGTAGGCCTTGGCGATGTCGTCCCTGGAGACGGCAATGCCGAGCTTGGCCAAGTCGCCGCCGCCGAATTTCTGCGTGTAGGCGACCAGCGCCGCGTCGCCTTCGGCGCGTACTTTGGCGATGATCTCGCGCACTACGGCGTCGACGTCGGCCGAGACTTCTCGCTTGGTCAACAGGAAGGCGGCAAAGCGCTGCTCGAAATCGGCGTCGGACTGGCAAAGCGTGATGGCCATCGGCTCAGACCCTATGGACGGGGCGCGACGTCGCTTCCCAGGCGCCGCCGACATCGGTAAGCCGCGCTTCGATGCATTCGACGTCGAGCATGATCGCGCCGCCTCCCGAAAAGATCAGCTCGACGATGCCGGCCGGCTTGTCGAGCGCGACGAAGCTGATCGCCAGCAGCGACAGCACCTCGTCGGGCTTGTCGCGGGCAATGCCGCTGGTCTTGGCGCCGAGCACCCGGTCGAAATGCAGCACGGCTTGCCGCCGCTCATTGTGCTGGCGCAGGAAGCCGGATTTCGCCTCCCAGACGAACCGGTTCATGGTCAGCACGAATCGCTTAACCGAAGGCAGGAATTCGAGATCGCTGACCTTCATCACGGCATCCTGGACATGCGCCGAGATGATGCTCAGATCCTGATCGTCGAACGCGACAAGCTTGAGGGCATTCATGCGGAATTCGCACCTGCGAAGGTTTACGATTGGCCTTCTGTTAGGCGGTCTTGGCGATCCGTGCAACCGCGCCGCAAGCCCTGCGGAAAGGCTCTAGCCCGAAATGCGCTCGATCTCCGCGCCGCAGCCGGACAGCTTTTCCTCCAGCCGCTCGAAGCCGCGGTCGAGATGGTAGACGCGGTTGACCGTGGTTTCGCCTTCGGCGGCAAGGCCGGCGATGACCAGCGACACCGAGGCGCGAAGGTCGGTCGCCATGACCGGCGCGCCCTTCAGCTTCGAAACGCCGTCGACGATCGCCGTCTGGCCGGACAGCGTGATGTGGGCGCCGAGCCGGGCGAGCTCCTGGACGTGCATGAAGCGGTTTTCGAAGATCGTCTCGGTGATGCGCGACTTGCCCTTGGCCATTGTCATCAGGCCCATGAACTGCGCCTGCAGATCGGTCGGGAATGCCGGGAACGGCGCCGTCGTGACGTCGACCGGCGAAATGCCGGCGCCGTTGCGCCTGACGCGGATGCCGGAATTGGTCTGCGTGATCTCGGCGCCGGTCTGCGAAATGATGTCCAGCGCGGTCTGCAACAGGTCGGGCCGTGCGCCTTCCAGCACGACGTCGCCGCCGGTCATCGCCACCGCCATCGCATAGGTGCCGGTCTCGATGCGGTCGGGGATCACCCTGACGCGGGCGCCCGACAGCGCTTCGACGCCGTCGATGGTGATGGTTGCGGTGCCGGCGCCGGAGATCTTCGCGCCCATCGCGTTGAGGCATTCGGCGAGGTTGACGATCTCGGGCTCGCGCGCGGCGTTTTCGAGCACCGTCTCGCCCTTGGCCAGCGAGGCCGCCATGACAAGCACATGGGTGGCGCCGACCGAGACTTTCGGGAACACATAACGGTTGCCGACAAGCCGGCCGTTTTTGGTCTTGGCGATGACATAGCCGGTGTCGACGTCGATATCGGCACCCAGCGCCTGCAGGCCTTCCAGGAACAGGTCGACCGGGCGCGTGCCGATAGCGCAGCCGCCGGGCAGTGACACCTTGGCCTCGCCCATGCGGGCCAGCAGCGGGCCGATCACCCAGAACGACGCCCGCATCTTCGAGACAAGCTCATAAGGCGCCGTGGTGTCGACGATGTTGCGGGCGGAGAAAGTGATGGTGCGCGAATAGCCCTCTTGCTGCTTTTCGCGGCGGCCATTGACCGAATAGTCGACGCCGTGGTTGCCGAGGATGCGGATGAGCTGCTCGACATCGGCCAGATGCGGCACGTTTTCCAGCGTCAGCGTATCGTCGGTCAACAGCGAGGCGATCATCAGCGGCAGCGCGGCGTTTTTCGCACCCGAGATCGGGATGCTTCCGGCAAGCTTGTTGCCGCCGACAATTCTGATGCGATCCATGAAGAGCGTCCCCTCGGCCGAAAGGCCGGTTTAAATCGGTTGAGTCTGTTGCGGCCCGTCTAGACCATTGGCCGGCTTGGTTCAAGAAACAGGCTATTCCCCTCTTTCGCCCACGATGCCTTTGGCCAAAATACCGGGGACAACATAGCCGATTCGCGTTAATCTTTTTGCATCGCCGCCTGCAGCCCGTCCGGCCGCTGGTCGGCCTCGCCAGCGCGCCGCTTGTCGGCGTCGCCGGTCCGCCGCGAGCGCGACTGCGCCTTGCGCTTCAGCAGATTGGCGCGCAACTGCTCGGCCAGCCGGTCCTTGCGGCCGGCCTTCTTCGGTGGACCATCCTTGTTCGGAGAATTTGTCTTGTCGTTCATCGTCCCGTCCCGGCCGGCGACCCGCCCAGCGCATCATTAAGGGATAGCCAACATTGTGGCGCGGCCATGTCCGGAACAATCGCCGGTGCGGCCTTTCAACCCGTCTTTGTCTTGGCCTTGCGCTTGCCGGTTCGATATGGCAGAAGCCCCGCCATCGGCGGCTGCGGTAGCTCAGTGGTAGAGCACTCCCTTGGTAAGGGAGAGGTCGAGAGTTCAATCCTCTCTCGCAGCACCAGATTGTTTTCGCTGGCGCATCTTCCAAGGCCTCCTTGACCTGCTCGATGATGATTGTGCGCGGTTGGCGAGGTTGCCGAAAAATATGGCGCCCCGCGACCTGCCGAGTGCCACGCGCACAGGCTCGTCAAAAACTGTGGTCTTGCACGCTCACCTCCCGAGTCTCGAACGCGACTCAATCCTCTGTGATGTGATAGCTTACCGCCATGTCGGATCATATTTTGCCTAGCCAGAAGCAGCCCAAGCTGATCGTCGTCGTTGCGTTCGATCGTGGCGAGGACGGTGAACTGTTTCCCGCCTTTGGTCCGGCCGATCAGCAAAGCGAGGAACGCGCCATCCGCACCGCCAAGGCGCTCGCAGGGAAGCACGTTGGCGTAATCGCATGGAGCCGTGACGCGAACCCGGCGCTTGGCGACTACGGCCCGCCGACCGTGCTGTTCACCAGCGGTGACGTGCCGGACATGGAGTAAATTCAGCCGGAGGTTCCATGTCGCGGTGTTCGATGGAGCGTGCTTTTACACTCTTGTCGCGATGACGATCGACAGTCGATGAGACAGTGCAAAGGAGCGCGGAAAGGATGATCAGCGACCCGACGACTGCCCTGACCGCAAGATCGAAAGCAAGGAGGTAAGGGAGCTCGGCTTTCGGCGATGCCGATTGCATGATCGAGGTCGGCGGGACGCACGGAGAGATCATGCGCTCATTGAGGCGGCTGATCGCGGCCGACAACATGACGCAGAAGGAAAATGCCAAGGTCGAGGCGCAGCTCGCGCTCGCACGCGCCATGATGCGCGCGGGGAAAGCGTTCTAGTCTGCCCTGCTGCAGGCGGCTTAACAAGCTTGCAGCCGGGAACAACCACTCAACGACTCGCGTTTCTTGCGAAGACCCGCTTCTTTTGCACGGGCAGCGGGCCTCGAAGGCTCGCAAATGTCGCGCCGGCGTTTCAATCGCACCCGCCTCAGCCCTCACGATTTGGCTATTTGTGAACGCGTGTTTGAACAGGTTTGCGCAGATGAACACATTGACCCTTTAAGCCGGGATGCCGAAGCCTTAGCGGTGATTATTGTCGCAATCTTCCGAAACTTTACCAATGAGCGCGAACTGCTGGAGGAAGTCAGGTCTCTTCGTCGCTCAAAAGGCGCAGAGAAGGCGCACTAGCTAGGCGGCGTTCCGAGGCGAATTGTTCTAGTCCCGCATTGGCACAATCGGATTGGCATCTGAATTGCCCATTGAGACTCGCCAGAGTGTAGCCACCGAGCTTGCAAAGGGGATGGAAATGGGTTTGGCCGAAGACTTATCTGACGTCGCGCTCACATTCGAATGTCCGGATTGCTCGCATCCGGCGGTAAGAAAGGGCTCTGCACTAAGAACAATCGCGTACTTCAGATGCGACGGGTGCAACGCCAAGGTGCGGATCACCTATCCGCAGAAGCTCGCGATCTTCGAAAAGCACAAGCTATTGGCCGCAGGCAGCCGGCAAAGCCGCGTGGAGCGATTGTACGCTCCCTACAGCGGCTGATTGCCGCCGACAACACGACACAGAAGGAAAATGCCAAGGTCAGGGCACAGATGCGGCCGAAGTGGCTTCGCGACCTCTGCCGCGTGCAGCGACGCCTGCTTAAGCCTTCCTCATCCGCGCGTCTTCGCCCTTTGACGCATGTTGACCCTGACAATGCAGTGCATCGGAATAATTCGGGCGGGGGGCTCGTTAAGTCGTTAGACGATGCCAGTTAACGGCAAAGTGGATATGTCCGAATGTCACTTCATGAAGCCCGCCAGACAGGCTGCGGCTTGCTCTGGCCTAACCTCGAAAGATACCAGGGATGAAAACGGCTGTTTCGACCTCTCTCACAAGACGAAGCGTGGTCGCAGGGCTGGCGCTGGCCGCCGCATCGCCGGCCGTGTTGCCTGCCGACAACGCGCTAGCGCAGGCCAAGAAAACCACATCCGACAAGAGTTTATATGACCGGCTGGGCGGCGTGTTCGCCATCGCGGCGGTGGTGGATCATTTCAGCGACGCCGTCGTGAAGAACCCCATCGTCGGCCAAAAGTCCAAGAATCCGCAGCTGCGCAAATGGCACACCAAGAACCTGGAAAGGTTGCCTGGCCTGAAGTTCATGCGCACGCTGTGGGTCTGCGACGTTTCTGGCGGGCCCTTCAAGTTCGTCGCCACCAAGCCCGGCACGACGCCGCTCGGCCTCGAGGAGGCCCATCGGGACCTGCGGATCTCTCCCGCAGAATTCGATGAGGTCGCAGCGGAACTCGGGCGGACCTTGGATCATTTCAAAGTTCCGAAGCCCGAGAAAACCGAGGTCTTGGCAGCTTTCGCCGCCCACAAAGACGAGGTCACCGCCGGCTACGTCAAGCAGGGCTGAAGCGCCTGTATAGTGCCGGCGGACGCATTGGTTCTGAGTATGGCGCGCGCGTCGCCGTGAATATGCAGCGCGGCCCTGACCACGCGGTCTGCAGAGGGCCTCGGGACGTCGTCGACCCACGCTTCCTGATCTTCCAGCTCAAGGTGAGGACGCGGGATCTTCGATAAACGCATTCGATGAAGGTTCAGCCCGGACTTCTTCTGTGATGACTTCGAAGCGGGTAAGCCGCGAAGAACCGAAACTGGTTGAGATGGCGACGTCGGTCGCGTCGCGCCCCGTTGCCATCAATATGCGCCCGATCCGCGGGCAGTTGTGGCGAGGATCGAATGTGAACCAATTGCCGGCGAGATAGGCTTGGAACCAGGCGCTGAAATCCATCGGTTCCGGCGCCGGCGGTACCCCGATGTCGCCGAGATATCCGGTGCAGTACCGCGCTGGAATGTTCATGCAGCGGCATAGCGCAATCGCCAGATGCGTAAAATCACGACAAACGCCGGCCTGGTCGGTGAAGCCGCCATGGGCGGTCCGCAGCGAGTCGGCTTTCTGGTAGTCGAAGACGATATGATTGTGAACGAAATCGCAGATCGCCTGCACGCGCGCCCATCCAGGCGCGGTATTGCCGAATTTCGCCCAGGCGAAATCTCCAAGACGATCGGTATCGCAGTAGCGGCTGCCCAGAAGAAAAACGAGCACCTCGTCCGGCAGCTCCTTGATGTTGTGCTGCACAGCCTGCTCGGCGACCGCATCGGGCTCGCCGCTATCATAGATCTCGAAGGTGGTTGAGATCGTCGTCAGGCCCGAGGGCGCCTCGATCCTCGTGCAGGCGTTGCCGAAACCGTCGACGTAACCGCGTGCTTCGACGGAGCGATCAAAACCTATGATCTGTTCCGTCAGCAGATCGACACGGCGCGATGGGTGGATCTCGAGCGCCAACAGCATCGGTGTTGGCCGCGGACATTCATAGGTGAGGGTGAAACCCGCGCGGATCCGCATCGAGGCTCCGATTGGTGTCATTCAGCAACCGGGCAAACTCCGCGATGGCCAAACAGTTCCGGAAAACATAAGCGAGTGCTAATTTTATTGCGGACCGATGTCCTTGGCCACTTTTACCTCGACGGTCATTCCCAGAAAACTCGACGCGCTTCCCGAATAACTCCCGGAAAGAGGGATGGCTTGCTGGGGATGCCGAGCCACGGCCACCCTGATCAAATCCCGGTTGCCGACAATGCCATTGGTGGGGTCGAACTCGACCCAGCCGGCACCAGGCAGGTAGACCTGGCACCAGGCATGCGTCGAGCCGCCGCCAAGAACCGCCGCGCTGTCGCGGCTTGGCACATAGACGTAACCAGTCACAAAACGGGCGGCAAAGCCGAGCGAACGAACCGCTTCCATCATGAACAGCGCAAAGTCCCGGCATGTGCCGCGACGCAGGTGCAACGTCATCAGAGGCGGTTGCGTCCCTGGCTCGCTTCGACGGGAATACACAAAGCTCTCATGGATGGCGTAGCAAAGCGTCATCAACAAGTTGCCGGTCCCGGTGTGCCCTGCGGCATTGAGGAACTGTCGTGCCCACTTGCCAACCTCGTCACCGTCATCCTCGTATTGACGTTCCATCGTCTGGGAGAGATCGGCGGCTTCGTCCGGATCATAGGAAAACGGATAATGAAGCGCCGCCTCGTCAATACGGAAATCAGGCGCATGCTGCGGCGTGTGATCCAGCCGAATGTCTGTCGAAAAGCGCAGTTCGGTTGAGGGGCTCTCGAAGTCGATCACCGCCACGCAGTTTCCAAAAACGTCATGGATCCAGCGAACCTCTTTCGGTTCGGGGTCGACAAACAAGGCGTGGTCCAGAAGTCTTTGATCGAAACTATCGCGCGGCCTGAACATCAGCCGGTGCTCGCCGAACCTCACCGGTCGGCTATAGCGATAGAGCGTCGTGTGCTGGACTGAAAAGATCGGCATCAGCTTCCGACAAGTTTACCTGCGATGTTGGCGCAAGCATATACTCTTTTCCAGGGTCATCCGATGGTTCCTACTCGGAACTTGCCCGAACTGTTTCCGCTCTGAGCGACCCTGCCGGCAGCGGCCGCAAAAGTTCAGCCTCGGACCTCGTCAGGTGGATCCAGGCCGCCCAGTCCGATGGCCGCAGCACAACCACTTGCCGATTGTGATATGGCGCGACATCCGGGCCTGGATCGGTGGTCAGCATCGTGAAATTGGGCGGCTTGTTGCCGGCACCCTCGCGCCACAGCCCGGCAATCGCCATGAACGAATGGCCATTCAGCGTGAACCTGTGCTTGGCTTTTGGATACTTCGTTCCGGTGAATTCGAAGAATGCCGATGCGGGAACGAGACAGCGTTTGCTGTTGCCGAACTGTCGACCCTCCGAGCGAAAGTTGAATACAGGTCCGCCTTTTGGTCCGGCCGGCGGAAAGCCGAACGTCATCGACGCCAGTTCGATTGTGTCGCCGGCCGCGCGCATCACAGGCCCGGGGTCGTTGATGTGAATGTCATCCGCCTGCGGCAGATCCAGCTCGGTTTGGTGGCTGGGGATCTTGAGCGCCAGCGAAGCCATCATCCGGCAATACTCGGCCCAGGCGATATGCTGCTCGTAGTCATTGCACATGGAAGGCTCCGCACGCTCGATCGAGATCAGTTCAATGTAGCGTTTATCGGTTCGCGCCGATTGCTGGCGGACTTGCCGTCGCCCTATTTGGGCCGGCGTGCGGCAGCGATGGTCTGCAAGAGATTGATGCTGTTCATGTCGGGTTGACTGGATGCGGCAACAGCAAGTGCTGCAGCTTCGGCTATTTTCGCGACGTCGTCGCTGCTGATCGTTCCACGCTTTTCCAGCAGATTTACAAGTTCGACAACGAGAAGAAAGGCGTTCACGCCATATCGTTCGGCTTTGAGCTCGAACTCGCCCCGAGCCAACCTCTCCGCGTCTCCTTCAGCCCGTTTGTCCACGTGATCGCCCTCTACTTTTGCCGACAACCTATTAACGCTTAGCACGAATGGTTTAATCCTTCGAATTGGCCGCACCTTTCGCCAGTTGCCCGGGCTCGACACCGTGTCGCCGGTGGCAAGGGCACGGGTTCAGCTAAGGATGAGACCCGCCAATAGAACCGTAAGGATAAGGGACAGCACGACGGCAAGCAGCCCGCATGCCTCCAAGGTATTGGTTTGCCAAGGTTTCATCGGGCGCCTCCCGCCTGAATTCCTGTTTCGCGGAACAAACTTCATCTGGCACCAGATCGGACGCGGAGCCGGCTTGAATTTGTGTAAGCGCTCCCCTTCATCTGCCCGGAAGCGCAGATGAGCTGCGGCATCTCCACGGAACTCCGGAACACTGCCTGCGCGGCGCCGGCCTGCTTTTCATCGACGCGGGCCATCACCAGAACGACACCCTCTGCAATCTTCGGCTTGCCCGGCTTTTGGGCAAAATTGGCCAGCGTTCCGAGAAGCCCGCCGGCAAAGCCGCCCCACGCCGTACCGACCAGGGCCATGCCGGTCATCCCCGCAGGATCGATGCCCTGAGCTCCAAAAGCGCCAAAGCCGGCTAGCAGACCGGCCGCCGCGCCAACGACGGCACCGACCCCCGGACCCCGCCAGAGAGCGCTCATCTCATCCTTGTAAGATCCGACAACGCTAATCGGTTCATTGTTGTCGTTGTAAGATCCGACGACACTGATCTGCCGGCGACGAATCCCGGCCGCCTGAAGCGCGGCGACGGCCCGTGCTGCCTGGGCATGGGAATCGAACAGTCTGCTGATCGTTTGCATTTACACCCAAGCCCGCCGTTCGTTCGGAGCGTCGGGCCCTCTCCTCCCTTGAGCTCTTCGCTGGCACGCATCTTCATCGCGCCAAGACTCACCACAACGTGAGCCAGCTGGAGACGTTCCTGTGCCGGGGCTTCGGTCCATTCCTGGAGCGTCTTGCTTAGGACCTAAGTCTGACCTGCTTGAGAGCAGCGGTCAGTGAGGCCACGCCGACCGGGGAGTGGCTGTCGGGTCGAAGAGAGGCTACCGCAGACCCAAAAAGCTCAAAATGGCGATTACGATCACGATGGCGCCGACCAGCCAGATAATGTTGTTCATGCTTACGCTCCTTCGCCTCCGGGCCGGGCACACCCCGGGGCGAAGCCCGCCACGCGAGTAGAACATTAGATGTGGCTAAAGGTTCTCTCGCGGGCCTCGCTGTCGAAAGGGCCCGCCGCACCAGTCGGCACGGCGGGCGACGCAGAGTTTCACCGGGTGGTGAGCAGCAGACGGCGTTGCCTCCAAGGCTCAGCGGACGCTTCGGGACCAGTCATCTACCTGGCGCTCTGCCTCTTCCTTGGCGATCCCATATCGCTCCTGGATCCGTCCTAAGAGCTGGTCTCGGTTGCCCTCGATCCGATCAAGATCATCGTCGGTGAGGTCCCCCCACTGCTCTTTCGCCTTGCCTTTGAACTGTGTCCATTTTCCCTTGATTTGATCCCAGTTCATATGTTCCTCCTTGCTTCCTGCGTGTTGTGGGCCCGCACTAAAGCGGAGCGCGGACCGATCGAGCATTTCGATCCAAACACCGAGAGGGATATCTGTCGGTGACGAATGAAGATTAGCAGCCGCTAAAAGTTCCGGGGCCGGCGCAAAAAGCCCGCCGTGCCTTCGGATGAGGGGACTTTGCCCAGATGAAGGTCGGCGCGACGCCATCCTATCCTGTTGAAGTCGCTGAGCTTCTCGCTGGGTGGCTTTGGCTGGCAAGCCTCGAAAGACTGCCCAGCAGCATTGTTCTGTCCTTGCCGATCATCAGCACGCCGCTGTCGGGTGCCAACAGTGCCGAGAACGGCAGCATCGCCGCGCCGATCGGTGAAGCCTCGGGGCCGAATTGTCCCGATACGATTTCCGGCGCCACGATGCCGATGGCGCTGATCCTGTTGAACTGGGTCTGCACCTTTGCCAGCAGCTCGAGATGGATCGGCCGCGGCAGGATGCTGTCGAGAACGATCGCCTCGATATCGATGACCGAGGTGATGGCGATGATCGCCTCGACCAGCGCATTGGCACAATCGTCGATCCATTCGGACAGCGGCTCGCGCGCCCCCGGCGGCAAGGGATCCAGTTCGCGCACACGATTGATCTCGATGCCGCGCGATTTGAGATGATTGACCAGCACATAGATCGAGGCGCGATGCAGCAGACTTTGGTAACGCGCCGGCTTGGCCGCGACCGAATCGAGGCTTGAGGGCGAAACCGGCAAAGGACCGAGCGCGGCGCTGTTGCCGTGCGGACCGGTATGGACCTTGCCGCCTTGCACCAATCCGCCGCCGACAAAGGTGTCGATCGAAATATGCATGAAGTCGCGGAACCGCGCGCCGGTCCCCTGGATGAGTTCGGCGAGTGCGGCCGATGACGCGTCGTTTTCCACGAAGACCGGGGTCTTCGGTTTTGTGGCGAAGAATGTCGTCAGATCGATTGCTTCCCAGCGGCTACCGAGGTCATCGGGAAAGCCGAGTTCCTCGCTCCAGCCGCCGAGGAAATATGGCGAGGCGATGCCGACACCGACGATGCTGGCATCGCCAAGCCCCTCGACCAGCTTGTCGAAATTGGCCAGCGACATGTTGCCGGCCTTGAGCACCATGTCGGGATCCGGAAAGCGATATTCGTGCGACTCGCGCGAGCGGACCTCGCCGGCGAAGTCGACGAGGACGGCTTCCAGCGCGCGCCGGCCGATCTTGATGCCGGCGCTGTAGATGCGCTCCGGTGTAAGCCGGTAGAGAGTGGACGGCGATCCACGTTGCCCGAACCTTTTTCCCACTTGCTTTACGAATCCGGACGACTCCAGCCCGTCGACAATGGTGGCGACCGCGGCCGGCGTCAGATTTGCGGCGCGCGCCAGGTCGGACTTGGATGCCTCCTTCAGGCGGCGGATGGCATCAAGCACGAAGCGCTCGTTGTAATGCCGAACCTTGACCGAATTGCTGCCTTTTCCGGACAAAACCGGCGCCTCCCCATTCATTCTCGCGGAGCCACTCTGGCCGCCTGCAGCTTTGAAGCTGCTGCGGTCGAGCACTTCAGCTGCACCCGTGCGCGACGCGACAGTGCCCTTCGGGGCCATGGAAGTCAATTTTCCAGTTGCGGCGTTAAGCCATTTAATATAGCAAATTTAAAAAACAGGACCAGGGAGGAAGGGTGCTGCACTTGGGCGCATTAGGCGAAGCCGATGCCATAGTGAAGAGCGACGTGGCTGTCCCCGTCGCCCTGGTTCAGGCGACAAAGGCCTTCGGCGGCACGATTGCCCTCAAGGACGCGTCCTTCGAATTGCGCTCAGGCGAGGTGCTGGCTCTGCTTGGCGAAAACGGCGCCGGCAAGAGCACCTGCGTGAAGCTGCTGGCCGGCGTGTATCTTCCTACCGGCGGCCATATCGAAGTCGATGGCAAGCCTGCGGTCTTCCATTCGCCGCACGACGCCCAGGCTGCCGGTATCTCGGTCATGCACCAGCATCCCGGTCTTTTTCCGGATCTTTCGGTGGCGGAAAACATCTATCTCGGCCATATGCCGCGCGACCGCTTCGGCGGCATCGACAACGCCGCCATGTTTGCCGGCGCCCGCAAGGTGCTGGCGACGGTCGGCCTCGACGTGCCGGCCGAAACACGGCTCGGAACGTTGCGCACCTCCGAACAGCAACTGGTCGAGATCGCCCGCGCCTTGTCGCTCGACGCGCGGGTGCTGATCATGGACGAGCCGACGGCCGCCCTGTCGCAGCGCGAGGTCGAGCGGCTGTTCACCGTCGTCGCCGATCTGCGGCTGCATGGCGTGGCGATGATGTTCGTCGGCCACCGCATGGACGAGATCTTCCGCATCGCCGACCGCATCGCGGTGCTGCGCGACGGGCGCCTCATTGGCGTCAAGCCGAAGGCCGAGCTTGGCCGCGCCGCCGCCATCGGCATGATGGTCGGCCGCGAGGTGACCGACCTCTATCCGGAAAGAAACCACGCCACCGGCGCGCTGGTGCTGGAGGCGAGGGGGCTTTCGCACGCCGGCGGCTTTTCCAACATCGACCTCAAGCTCCACGCCGGAGAGGTGCTCGGGCTCGGCGGCCTGGTCGGCAGCGGGCGGACCGAGATCGCGCGCGTGCTGTTCGGCATCGAGCAGCCGGATGCCGGCGAAATCCTGATCGACGGCGAAGCTGTGCGCTTCGCATCGGCACGCGACGCGATGGATGCGCGCATCGCCTATGTCTCGGAAGATCGCATGGGCCAGAGCCTGGTGATGGATTTTTCTATCCTCGACAACGCGGTGCTGCCCGTCCTCGACAAGGCAGCTCGCTCCGGCTTCTACGGCACGGACCGCGCGATCGATCTGGTTTCGGACTGGCTGAAGCGGATGAAGCTTCGCTTCTCCGGCTACGGGCAGCCGGTAAAGGAACTGTCCGGCGGCAACCAGCAGAAGGTGGTGTTGGCCAAATGGCTGCGCACCGAGCCGCGCGTCCTCATCCTCGACGAGCCGACGCAAGGCATCGATGTCGGCACCAAGGCGGAAGTGCATGCGATGATCGCCGATCTTGCCGCACAGGGCATGGCTATCATTCTGATCTCCTCGGAAATGCCCGAGCTCATCGGCATGTGCGACCGCATCATCGTCCTGCGCGAAGGCCATCGGACGGCCGAATTTGCCAGGGGCGAAGCCACCCAGGAAAAGGTGCTGGAAGCAGCTACGAAGGCCGGTGAAAGCGCCGGCCCGGCAGCGCAGGGCGCCAGCGAGGAGAACAGAAAAGGACCGCTCGACATACTGAAGCGGCGGGAGTTCGGCCTGCTCGCCGCGATGCTGGCGGTCGCCATCCCGGTTACCATTATCAACCCGCGCATGGTGAGCGCGGCAAACCTGACCGCCGTGTCGATGGATGCCGCCCTGTTGGTAGTCGCAGCACTCGCTCAGATGCTGGTGCTGATCACCCGCAGCATCGACCTTTCGATCGCCGCGGTGATTGGCCTGTCGGCTTACATGGCGGCCAGCATGGTCCAGGCCTATCCAGGGCTCGACATCGGCATCGGCCTCGTAACCGCATGCGCGGTCGGTGGTGTCGCTGGCCTGATCAACGGCCTCGTCGTCACCAGGGGAAAGATCCCGGCCATCGTCGTCACGCTGGCCTCGATGTCGATCTTCCGCGGCTTCAACTCGATCTGGGCAGCCGGCGACCAGATCAGCGCCGACGAAGTAACGCAAGCCTGGCTCGACATGACCGGCCTGAAGATCGCCGGCGTGCCGCTGATCGTCGTCATCGCGATCGTTATCCTGTGCTTGGGTTACGTGCTGCTCTATCGCACGGCCATCGGGCGCGAATTGTTCGCCGCCGGCTCCAATCCGGACGGCGCGCGTCTTATCGGCATCCCCGTCGACCGGCGCATTCTGCTGGCCTTTGGCATGGCCGGCCTGCTCGGCGGCTTGTGCGGCGCGCTGTGGGCATCCCGCTATGCGACCATCGATGCCCGCGTTGCGCTCGGGTTCGAACTCACCGTGATCGCGTCGGCGGTGGTCGGCGGCGTCGCCATCCGCGGTGGTTCGGGCACGCTGCTCGGCATCATCCTCGGAGCGCTCACGCTGCTGGTCATCAAGAACGGGCTGACGCTGGTGCGCGTCGACCCGCTGTGGCTGCAGGGCGTCTACGGCCTGGTGATCCTGGTCGCCATCGGCATCGACGCCTTCATCGTGCGGCGCGCGGAGCAGGCAAGACAGGCGAGGGCGAGATGAAAAAGTTCCTTCGTTCGATCGACTTCTGGGATCTGCTGCTGGCGACCTCTTGCGCGGCCATCTTCCTCTATGCGGCGATCTTCGTGCCGAATTTCGCTTCCGGCTTCAATCTCTCGCAACTGGCCGCCAGCGCCTCGGAAAAGGCATTGCTGATCCTGCCGATGACGCTGCTCATCATCACCCGCGAAATCGACCTGTCGATCGCCTCGGTGCTGGCGCTGACGTCCGTCGTCTTTGGTTTGCTGGTCCAGGCCGGCGTGCCGACGCTTGCCGCAATCCCGCTGACGCTCGTCGCCGGCGGCCTGCTTGGCGCTTTCAACGGCTATCTGGTCTCGCGCCTTGGACTGCAGTCGCTGGTTGTGACGCTCGGCACCATGGCGCTCTATCGAGGCATTGGCTACATCCTGCTCGGCACCGGTTCGGTCAACATCCTGCCGCCTGCGGTCGTGGATTTCGGCATCAACAACCTGCCGGGCACCGAGATACCGTGGACCATCGTGCCCTTCCTGGTGCTGGCGCCGATGTTTGCGATCGTGCTGCAGAAGACGCCGACCGGCAAGCGCATCTACGCGCTCGGCGGCAGCCCCGAAGTGGCGCGCTATTCCGGCATAAACACGCGCCGGATGGTCCTGAACCTGTTCGTCGTCTCGGGCGTCGTCGCCGCCATCGCCGGCATCGTCTATACTGCGCGCCTCTCCAACGCCCGCGCCAACAATGCGCTCGGCATGGAGCTCGACGTCATCACCATCGTGCTGCTCGGCGGCGTCAGCGTCTTTGGCGGCAAGGGCCGCCTGACCGGCGTCATGCTGGCGTTGGTCCTGATCGCCATCATCCGCAATGTGCTAGCGCTCAACCAGATCGGTGGCGACGCACAGGGCATGATCATCGGCCTGCTTCTGATCGGCTCGCTGCTGGTCGGCAATTACTGGCGCTCCACACAGGAGATGCTCAGCAGATCCCGCGCAATGCGCGAGACCAAGGGGTGATCTCGGGCCCCTTCCTTCAAGCCCGAATTTTAAACGGAGGAGTCACAATGAAAGCGTTTAGATTAGCCCTGCTCGCATCCGCGGTTCTGCTCGCGCCAACCTCGCTGGCGTTCAGCCAGGAATGCGCCAAGGAACCCGTAACGGTCGGTTTCCTGCCCAAGCTCGACACCGACCCCTACTTCAAAGTGGCCTTTGGAGGCGCACAAGAGGCAGCCAAGGAAATTGGCGGCACCGCTACGCAGGTCGCCCCATCGCAGGCGACTGCCGAGGCGCAGATCGAATTCATCAACAGCCTCGTGTCGCAGAAGGTTGGGGTCATCGCAATTGCCGGCAACGACGCCAATGCCGTCGCGCCTGCGCTGAAGCGCGCCGTTCAGCAGGGCGTCAGGGTGATTTCGTATGACTCCGATGTGGCCGCCGATGCCCGCGCGGTGTTTGTCAATCAGGTGAAGGGCGACAGTCTCGCCGAGATGATGCTGGAAAGTGCATTCGCCCTCAGCGGCGGTGAAGGCGAATTCGCGATCCTGTCGTCGACGCCGACGGCGACCAACCAGAACGCCTGGATCGACTTCATGAAAGCAAAGATGGCTGCCGAGCCGAAGTTCTCCAAGATGAAGCTGGTGCAGGTGGCCTATGGCGAAGAAAGCGAACAGATCAACCAGCAACAGGCGTTGGCGCTGGTCCAGGCGTTTCCCGATCTCAAGGTGATCATCGTCCCGGCAGGAATTGGCCTTCCGGCGGCCGCGCGTGCACTCGAGGAGGCGGGCATGATCGGCAAGGTCAAGCTGACCGGCCTCGCGCCGGCCACTCTGATCTCGAAATACATCAAGGACGGAGCGGCTCAGGATATCTGGTGGAACGTCACCGATCTTGGCTATCTTACCTATCAGACAGCCCAGGCGTTTGCGCAGTGCAAGATCACCGGCAAGGAGGGTGAGAAGTTCACAGCCGGCCGGCTCGGCGAATACACGATTGGCGCCGGCGGCGAACTGATCCTTGGTCCGGCCAAGATCGTGACCCCCGACAATCTGGCCGAGTTCAAGTTCTGATCCTGTAGCGCTCAAGCTCCGGCGGGGCGCCGGGTCCATCCGGCGCCCTTCCCTAAAACCTCTCGAATGAAAACAGTGCGGGGGCGGCAATGAACATATTGCTTGCAGGCGAGACCTTTGCGGCGACGACGTCGGTCGCCATCGGCAGTGATGTGCTTACAAGTGCGACCTCGACAAATGGCGCGACGGCCTTCAATGCCGCGCTGGCCGCCGAAGGCATCGCCGTCACGCAGATCGGCGGCGAGCGCTGCGCCGCGGAATTTCCCTATGACCTCGATGCGCTCGCCCAATACCAGGCGGTGGTGATCTCCGATGTCGGCGCGCTGACATTGCTGGTCACGCCGGATGCCCGCGCTGGGCGTGTCGGCGTCAACCGCCTCGATGTGCTCAAGGCCTATGTCGAAGCTGGCGGCGGGCTGATGCTGGCCGGCGGCTACATGGGCTTTCAGGGCATGTTCGGGACGGCGCGGTTCCACGACACCCCGGTCGAGGACGTGCTGCCGGTCCGCTGCCTGCCCTTTTGCGACGGCATGGAGGTGCCGCAAGGCCTGCAGGCCTCCATCCTGCAGTCGTCGCACCCGATTTTTTCCGGGGTCGAGGGGCCGTTGCCGCCGATCCTCGGCATGAACAAGCTTGAATTCAGGCGCGACGGTTCGTGCCAGCTTCTGGCGACCTGCCATTATCGCGGCACCGACTGGCCGCTCCTTGCCGTTGGCAGCCATGGCCGCGGCCGAACGATTGCCTGGGCAACCGATATCGGCCCGCATTGGCTCTCGCAGGATTTCCTCGGATGGCCGTTCTACGGAAAACTGATGGCGAACATGGTCCGTTGGCTCGCCGGCAATGAATGAGAAAGCCGGATACCGGGTTTGACCAGTGCGGTTGCCCAATCCTCAACGAAAGGCGAGGCCATTAACCATGCGTTTCAGGACGGAAGTGGCTCATAGACTGAAACCCCGACATATCGATCGTATGAGCCACGATCTTTCTCAGGAAGCTTGTCTCGGGTTACGCGCAATGTGAATCCCCCATGCAAGTGCCCCTCGTCGAGAACCATCCAATCGAAAATATCGTCGCCTTCAAATGCAAGTCGCTGGCCGACCTGATGCCATTTCTGAAGCTCGGGTGGCACCTCGAAAAATGTACCCGAAAATAGCCGCTCCTCGGCATGATAGTGCACGGCGGTAAGCCAAAGGAAAAGAAAGCAGTCCTCCCCAAGACGTTCTTCGTCGGGATCGCGAAAGCGAAGCTTCGCAGAACACAGGGCATCTGCATTCCTCTCTATATGTTCGATAAATGTCGGCACACTCGCAAGCGCTCGGTCGTAAGCAGCCAGGAAGGGGGGGTCTGTTTGCGAGTTAGCCACGAAGAGTGGCTCATCCCGCGGTTCGTCGAATTTATCGTTCGATTGAGATTTTTCGCTCATAAAAGACCTCTTGGAGTAATTTTGAAAGCTCGACGACCTGCGAGATCAATCGCTCTTCCCACATCTGCGTTCGCTGCTCATCGGAAAGCACTCGCGAGGCGGTGTCGCAGCATCAGCCGAAGAGCCCTCTCACGCCACCGACCAACCGCCGTCCACCAATATATTCGCCCCCGTAATCAGCGACGCTGCCGGCGAGGCGAGGAACACGACGGTGCCCGCGACGTCGATCGGGTCGCCGATGCGGCCGAGCGGGATGTGGCCGAGCACATGCGCATGGAACTTCGGATCGTCGAGCGAAGGCCGCGTTCCGTCGGTCCAGATGAAGGTCGGCGCGACGCTGTTGACGGTGATCTTGTGCTGCGCCCATTCGGCGGC
This sequence comes from Mesorhizobium sp. M0244, assembly GCF_040321795.1. Lineage (NCBI taxonomy): Bacteria > Pseudomonadati > Pseudomonadota > Alphaproteobacteria > Hyphomicrobiales > Phyllobacteriaceae > Mesorhizobium > Mesorhizobium sp. M0244. The sequence continues at coordinate 33,564 of NZ_JAMYSE010000009.1, forward strand.
CAGGCAGCGCGTCAAATGGTTGATCGCCGCCTTGGTCATGCAGTAGATCGCCTCGCCCTTCAGCGTCACCGTGCCGGCCTGCGAGCTGATGTTGATGATGCGCCCGGATTGTTGCACGATCATCAGCCGTGCGACCGCCTGCGTGGTGAAGAACGTGCCCTTGAGGTTGACGTTGACGGTGAGGTCGAAATCCTCTTCCATCACGTTCTCGGCCAGGTTTTCTGGCCCGAGCCCGACATTGTTGACGAGAACATCGATGCGGCCGAAGGCGGCGTGGGCATCGGCGACGGCCTTTCGCACCGTTGCCAGGTCGGTCAGATCCATTTGCAAGGCAAGCGCGCGCCGGCCCATGCGTTCGATCTCGGCGGTGAGATCCGCGCCGTCGGCAGTGTTGCGCACGCCGACGATCATGTCGGCGCCCGAGCCGGCGCAGGCGAGTGCGCAGGCGCGGCCGATGCCGCGCGAGGCGCCGGTAACCAGCACCACCTTGCCGGCCAGATCGAATTTCGGCGTGAACTCATTTGTCATGCAGTTCCACCTTCTTCTTCAAATCGGACCGGCTGCCGTGTCGAACCGAATAGGCTCGCGTGAATTCGGCGCCCAGCAAAAATACCTCGGCCGAATAATAGACCCATAACAGCACGACGAGCAGGGCACCGGCTGCGCCGTATGACGAAGCGATGGCGCTGGTTCCGATATACCAGCCAATCAGCGACTTGCCGATGGTGAACAGAAACCCGGTTACGACCGCGCCGATGCCGACATCGCGCCATTGCAGGCTGCGGTCGGGCAGCACCTTGTAGATTGCGGCAAACAGCAGCGTGATCAGGGCAAACGAGACAATCCCGTTGATGGCGCTCAGGATGATGGTGCCAAACGGCAGATAGGCATTGATGACCTCTCCGAGCGCCGAAATTGCAGCGCTTACGACCAGCGACACCAGAAGCAGGAAGCCGAGCGCCGCGACCAGGCCCAGGCTTGCAATGCGTGCCCGCACCAGCCGTGAAATCGATGCTCCGCTCGATTGCACCTTCCAGATTTCATTCAGCGCAAGCTGCATTTCGCCGAACACGCCGGATGCGGCAACGAACAGCGTGACCAGCCCCAGAATGCTGGCAACGATTCCCGTTTTTTTCTGCGAGGCGTTTTCGATCGTCGCTTGCAGGAGCTCGGCACTTTGCGGCCCCATCAGGCCGGCGATCTGGGCCGAAAGCGCGAGTTGCGCCGCCTCGTGCCCGAAGGCCATGCCGGCGATTGCGACAACGATAAGCAGGATCGGCGCAAGCGAAGTCGTGGCATAAAACGCTATCGCCGCCCCACGGCTCAGCGCATTGTCGTTGACGAAGCCGAGGATGCTCTGCCTGAGGAGTACCCAGCCCTCCGTCGCCAAGTTCCACATGTGGGCCTCGCATGCTTGTCATTAAACAAGTAGCGGCGAGATAGAGGTGGGCGAGGGGTAGTAGGGCCGGAAACGGGCGCAAGCAGGACGGCTGCTGCGGTGCGGAACTTTGATGTCGGCGGGACAGAGGCGGCGCGAAGGATCGCTACTGAGCGGCATTGCAGAGCCCATGACAACAACACGTCTTGCCCAAACAGTTGCCACGCGTCGGCCATCATGCTGCCCGCAAGCAGAAGGCGATGGCCGAAGAAGCTATTGCCGCCTGCCAGCATGCGCTCGTCATCTTTCGGGATGGCAAGATGGGCGACCTTGCCGCCGGCTCTGAAAAAAACCTTGCCGAGGCGCAGGCGTTGCTGGCCGAATTGCGGTAGCCCGCGAGAAAACCGACGCAGCCCCTTTCGTTGATCCGCTCACCCCTTATTGTGTAAGGCTATTGGACGCGCTCACGATCCAACCAATGGAACTGTGACAGTCGTCCCATAATTTATCGGATACCGATCGAAGTACGGGAACTCGATAACGAAAGCATACCTGGCCGTGAGATGGGCCATGCGAAAGCCGCCGCTTGGCGCGTCGATTGCTATTGTTACATCGACGTCGCTCAATCCCAAACTCAGCAGTTTCGCTGTGGCTAGGGCTTCTATTTCGGCTTCAGTCAGCGAGTTCTTCATTTGCAGCGCACGTGAGGACGTTTCCAGCGTATACCGAACACTCGACATGGCATTCAGAGCCCAGCCGAATGCGAAAACGCCGATCAAAAGCATTATCAGAAAAGGCGCGATTAGCGCGAACTCCAATGCAGCTCCGCCTGATGCATCACGCGTGAAAGCTCTCCTTTTAGCGGACACGAATCACCTGTTGATGATTGAGCCCGCGCGTGAACTCGCCAAAACTGAAGGGCGCTGACCAGGTGGCTGTCGCCTGTATTACAACGAATACCGAGGGAACTTTCAAAGTGTCGCACAGGATAGACGGATCGGCCACGATGTTCCCGCACATGTATTTCCGGCTCAGTGTCACCTGCGCGTCATCAGGACGGTTTTCCCAGCTCGAAAGAGCGACGGCCTGGGTAGCTGCATCGTTGACTGCTCCTTGCATCACGAGGTTCGCCGCCGTTTTCACGCCTGCACGCATCGACAACGCGCTTGATACAAAAGACCAGCCGTCAATGATGGCAAGAAGTACCAGGCAAAGGATCGGCACAACCAGCGCAAACTCTACCGCAGCAATACCCGAATCGCTCCGGAAGATCCGGACTGATAGCCATTCCACGAACATTACTCGACAAGCTGAACGGTTTGCGTGGCCGGAATGTCTCGCATTCCAAGGCTGGTGCAATCCTGATTGACGTTCGCGTTGCCGGACCACTGCACGGTACTGGCGACGACCTGAGTGCAACCACCTTTGCCCGAGAAATTGCCGAGGTAATTGACATCCTGTGTTGGAAAATACAAAGCGCCGGTCAAAAGCGAATCTGCCGTGCCATTAAACGTGTTCGATCCAGTCAGGTTAGCTTTGTCGCCGTAAAACAGCACCCCCGAATAGGTGCCTGACGTCGGTGCGCTGAGCTTGACGGTGGCCGTGCCGTTCATGCTGACGCCGGAGCTGCCGGCCAGATAGATGATGACTCCCTCGCCTGAAATATTTGCATTCGAGTTCGCTTTGAAATCTCCTCCCTGAATGACGTATACCCCGGGCGAGAGCGTTACATTGCCGCTCAAGCTGAGCCCCCTGCAGTATGTTCCAGGTTGCAACGTCGACTGATTGCTGTTTTGACAGGGGTTCGTGGCCGGTGGCGCCGGCAAGTCGGCAAAAGGATCGGCAGCGGGCAACGCCTGGGTTATCGGGCTGGCGCACACGGTCGTCACGGGGTTGCTCAACGAAACACCGCCTGCCGATATCAGGCAATCGACCTGAAGGCTTGCCGATCCCTGAAGCTTGATGGCGTCCGCGGCTATCGAATTCGACATCACGACGCAGCCGGTCAGTTTGAGGTTCGAACTGCCTGAAAAGAGCGCCGCTTTCGGAGCGGAAGGATTGAGCACCGTAAGGCAGGCCTTTGAAGCATCCGTGATAAGAGCCACCGCCCTTGCCTGTGCGCCAACCGCGTTTTGAGTGAATATCGACGTAAAAAACCGATCGAGGTTCTGGTGAACGATCACCTCAACCGCTTTTTTCCCGACATTTGGACCGGCTGACGGGGGCGTGAAGATCTCGATTGTACCTGCTGACGGTTTCCAGCCGTTCGTGGTCGCTGACGTTGTCGCGGCGGAGACAATCGTTGGCTTGTCGGATCCTGAAACCTTTTCCAAAGCGCCAGCATAGGCTGCCGCATCCGCCACCGCTTGTAGCTTCAGGCCGCTGTAATACCAGTAGGAAGTCTCAACGCCGAGACCCGCGCCGCCGACGACAATCGGCAGAGACAGGGCAAAAATAGTAGCAACGTTGCCACTCCTGCCGGTTCGTCGCATGCGGAAAAAACGCCTGAAGATACGGGCACGCCAGTCCATTCCTCATTTAAGTCGGGATGCATAAAAGAATGACTAAGAATTTCCGTCCATTTCTTGGCTGTGATCCATTCAAACGGCGCTTAGCGGTTCTGCTCCACTCGTTTCGCCGGTTGAATCGGTGCCCTGAGAGGCTTTTCTAAGATCTGAGAACGCGGACGTTGGCCCAACAGGACCGTCGGTAACACTTTGGCTGGGTGCATTGTCTTCACAGGAACCAATCCGATTTTGGGGCCAAGCGCAAGAAAACGCCGCCGGCGGCCGGTTTCGTTGGCAAACCGTTACCGTTCCCTGCTATTCCCGCGTCCTGATGCATGTTGCCCAAGTGCGCAGTCGTTTTGGGATAACGACATGCATAAAAACAAAGACTTAAAGCAGTGGACGCTCCAGCATGACCAATGTCGCCTTGACCGGGCTTGCCGGCGATCTTGCCAAGCGCGCCGCGGAAGGCCGCCCGGTGCGTATCGGCGTCATTGGTTCGGGCGAGATGGGCACCGACCTGGTGACGCAAGGCATGCTGATGCCGGGCATTTCGGTCTGCGCGATCTCGACCCGCCGTCCACATACGGCGCGTGACGCCATCCGCATCGCCTATGGTGACGAGGCGATGGCACGGGAGGCCGATACGCCTTCGAAGGTCAGCCAGGCGATCGAAAGCGGAAAGATCGCCATCACCTCGAACGAAATACTGGTCACCAATCCACTTATCGATGTCGTCATCGATGCCACCGGCAAGCCCGGCGTCGCCGCCGATTTCGACCTGATGGCGATGCAGCACGGCAAGCATCTGGTGATGATGAATGTCGAGGCCGACGTCACCATCGGGTGCTATCTGAAGCAGCAGGCCGACCGGCTCGGCGTCGTCTATTCGGTCGGTGCCGGCGACGAGCCGTCGAGCTGCATGGAGCTGATCGAGTTCGCCTCGGCGCTCGGCTACACCATCGTTTCGGCCGGCAAGGGCAAGAACAACCCTCTCAACCACGACGCCGTTCCCGACGACTACCGCGAGGAAGCGCTGCGCCGCAACATGAACCCGCGCATGCTGGTCGAGTTCGTCGACGGCTCGAAGACCATGGTTGAGATGTGCGCCATCGCCAACGCCACCGGGCTGGTACCCGACATTCCTGGCATGCACGGCCCCAAGGCCGACCGCGACGAGCTGGTCAAGGTGCTGATCCCGCGCGAGCATGGCGGCATCCTGTCGAAGAAGGGCGTCGTCGACTACACCGTCGGCAAGGGTGTGGCGCCCGGCGTCTTCGTCATCGTCGAGGCGACGCATCCGCGCATCATCGAGCGCATGGACGATCTGCATATCGGCCACGGCCCCTATTACAGCTTCTTCAGGCCCTACCATCTGACCTCGCTGGAAGTGCCGCTGACGGCGGCCCGTATCGCGCTTTACGGCAAGCCCGACATGGTGCCGCTGCCACGGCCGGTGGCCGAGGTCTGCGCCGTGGCCAAGCGCGATCTGGCGGCAGGCGAGACGTTCGATGCGATCGGCGAGACCTGCTACCGCTCCTGGACCATGACCGTCGAACAGGCCCGCGCCCATCGCGCCGTGCCGGTCGGCCTGCTCGAAGGCGGCAAGGTGCTGAAACAGGTGCGGAAAGGCGAATTGCTCACCGCCGACAATGCCGCGCCCGACCCCACGACCAGGTTATTCGCCTTGCGCCGGCTGCAGGACGAGATGCTGTATGGGGCGTGAGGCTCTCGACCGGTGAGCCGTCGCAATGGCCTCCGGCCGAGCGCACTGGCGTTGTCATGACGAATTCTCTATATTGTAGTGACGATGAAGGCGGAGGCGATTACATGAATCTTCAGATGATTACATGAATCTTCAGATCAGGGACCCGCGCGCACGCGAACTGGCGCGAGAGCTTGCTGCCAAACGCAAGATTTCGATGACAGAGGCGGTCATCGAGGCGCTTGAATCCGAATTGAGGCGGGAAAGCGGACGCATTCCCCTGGCGGAGCGGCTCGCTGCCATTGCCAAGGACTTCAAGGCCAAGGCAGGCCAGGGCGGTCGGGCTGTCAACAAGGATGAGATCGACGAAATGTGGGGGCATTCCTGATGTTCGTCGACACCTCCGTGGTTGTCGCGATTCTTTCAGGAGAAGAGGATGCCGGCGAGTGGAGCAACCGCATCGAGGCAGCGCCAGCAAGGATAACTTCGGCTCTAGTCGTGCTTGAAGCGGCGATGCGGCTTTCGACGATGCTTGCCGTGCCACCGGTTGTCGCCGGAGATGCGATAGAGGCGTTTCTTCGCGAGGCTGAAATCGAAATTGTGCCGATCGACGCCAGCGATGCCAAGCTCGCGTTCCAGGCATTTTCAGACTACGGAAAGTGGCGCGGACATCCCGCCCAGCTCAACTTAGCCGACTGCCTTTCTTATGCCTGCGCAAAAAGTCATGGCTCCGCATTGCTCTACAAGGGCAACGACTTTTCGCGTACCGATCTCGCGTAATCCGCAATCGGCTATTACTTCCCCAGCTCTATCGACCGCAGCCGCGCCGCTTCCACCGCCTCGGTGAGCAGGCGCGTCAGCCGGTCCTCGCCCATCAAAACGGCAAGCGCGGCAGCCGTCGTGCCGTTGGGGCTGGTCACCTGCTGCCTGAGCACGCCCGGCTCCTCGCCGCTTTCGGCGGCCAGCGATGCGGCGCCGTAGACCGTCTGCATGGCCAAGAGTTTGGCAGTCCCGGTCGGCAGGCCAGCCTTCTCGGCGGCCACGGTCAGCGCTTCGATGAAATGGAAAATATAGGCCGGCCCCGACCCGGAGACTGCCGTCACCGCATCCATCAGGCCCTCGTCGTCGATATCGGCCACTTGCCCGCTTGCCGAAAGCAGGTCGGCGACAAGGCGTTTGGTGTCGTCGGAAACCAGCCTGTTGGAAAACACCACCATCATGCCCTTGCCGATCGCCGCCGGCGTGTTGGGCATGCAGCGCACGATCGGCGCGCGGTCGCCGAGAATACCTTCGAACGTAGCGACCGGTGTCCCGGCGGCGATGCTGAGGAAGGTGGTTCGGCCATCGTTGAAGCGGATGTAGCCAGCCGTCACGTCGCGGATCACCTGAGGCTTCACCGCAATGACGACGAGGGTCGGCACGGCGTCCGCCGGGATCGTGCCAGCATCCGCGGCAGCAGCGCAGCCCAGTGCTTCGGCACGCTTGCGCAACTCGGCATTGGGCTCGACCACGAACACCGCAGCCGGAGCGAGCTTGCCGGCTTTCAGCCAGCCCGAGAGCATGGCGTAGCCCATATTGCCGCAACCGGCGAGAACAAGCCTGATCGTCATCGAAAGCCTCCCATAGAGATGGCTTCCCATAGACGTTCGCGGCAGGGCGGGGAAGCCCCTGTTGGGACTGTGATCAGGCGGAATCCCGGACTGCGATCGGTCGCAACGATACTTGCTCAGGCCAGCAACACCACCATCATCAATGAAGAAATCGCCGAGACAGATGTTCTCCTTGCGGTTGGGATGCGCATGTAGTCGCGCAGCGGCGGGGGCGGCCAATTAACCTTTTATTTCCTATGCCTGTTTAGCATCGGTTAACCAATGGGCGGTCGCTACATCCCAGCCCGAGGGGAAAGCTCCAGGAACCATGGCTTACAGGGATAATCGTGAACACTGCAGGAACGAGCGGTCCTTGCTGTCGCTCGTCGAAGCGGTGCGCGCCGAGGACGAAGCATCGCTGGTTTCGCTAGAGGACCGCGCAGGCCGGTCATGGCGCGAGGCCGCCACACGCCATCGTCTCGCCCGCTCGCGCCGCGAGGCGCGCTCCAGCCCCATCCTCTCGGCGGCCGCCGGCTCAAGCCAGCCCCATCCTGATGAGCCAGAGGGCGGCACCATACTGACGGAAGAGGCTGCAGCTGCCGATGTATTTTTCGACCCCGCTGGCTCCCTTGGCGGCCTCGATGCCGGTTCCGCTGATCGCGCCGCGTACCGGGCAGCACCGCCTCCCGCTCCGTCGGTCGAGGTCGCGCGCACCAAACGTCCAGGCGCGATCGGTGCCGTGTTGTCGGCGCTGCGCAGACTCGTGCCCGGCAGAGCGCCGGAGGAGATGACGTCGGGCGAGAATTCCGCCCCCACAAATTCCAGCGCAGCCATGCCGCCCGCCTTCTATCCACAGCCGCATTATGCCGGACAGGCACCTTATCCGCAGCAACCCGCGCCGCCGCATTCGGCCTATACTGAGGCCTGGTCGACGGAGGCAAATCAGGCTTCGGAAGCCGCCGATCAGCAAAGCCAGATCGAGGAAATCCGCGCCAGCCTGCTCGAATTCCGCGAGGCGGTTCGCGAGCTCACCGAAAACCGCACGCGTCGCCGCTATTTCTGAGCGTCGAATAAAACATGCCGGTTTCGAGTTAACGGCATGAGACGGCGCATTGGCGGGATTGCCCGGCCGGATTTTCGTGAAAATGCCGCGCTGCATGTCCGTCCGGCTGCGCATGGTTCTGGGCAACGACACGCATAAAAGATATCTGGAGCACGCCGCATGGATGCTTTAACGCGGCAGGCTTAGGCGATAGACGTCGAGGGTGGTTCATGGCTGAGTTGATTGACGGAAAAAGTGTCGCCGAAGACGTGGTGCGGCGGGTCAAGGCCCTGACCGCCGAACTGACGGAAACGGGCGGACGGCAGCCCGGTCTCGCAGTGGTCCCCGGTCTTGCAGTGGTCATCGTCGGCAAGGATCCGGCAAGCCAGGTCTATGTCGCCTCCAAATCCCGCACCGCCAAGGAATGCGGCTTCCATTCGGTTCAGCACACGCTGCCGGCCGAAACCTCCGAGCAGGACCTGTTGAAGATCATCGGCCAGCTCAACGCCGATCCGGCCATCAACGGCATCCTGGTGCAGCTTCCGCTTCCCGGCCATATCGATGCCGGCAAGATCATCCAGACCATCGCGCCGGAGAAGGATGTCGACGGCTTCCACTTCATCAATGTCGGCAAGCTCGGCACTGGCGAGCTCGAGACCGCCTTCGTGCCTTGCACGCCGGCCGGCTCGATGCTGCTGATCGAACGTGTGCGCGGCAAGGACCTGTCCGGCCTCAATGCGGTTGTCGTCGGGCGCTCGAACATCGTCGGCAAGCCGATGGCCAATCTTCTGCTCGCCGCCAACTGCACCGTCACCATCGCACACAGCCGCACCAAGGACCTGCCGGCGCTTGCCCGCACCGCCGACATTCTCGTTGCCGCCGTTGGCCGGCCCGAAATGGTCCGGGGCGACTGGGTCAAGCCTGGCGCCACCGTCATCGACGTCGGCATCAACCGCATCGCCGCACCTGAGAAGGGTGAAGGCAAGACCCGCCTCGTCGGCGATGTCGCCTTTGCCGAAGCGGCGAAGGCGGCCGGCGCCATCACGCCGGTGCCTGGCGGCGTCGGACCGATGACCATTGCCATGCTGATGGCCAACACGCTAGCTTCCGCCTATCTCGCAGCCGGGTTGAAACGGCCTTCCTTCTGACCAGAAAGCAGCGTCCTTGCCGAACCTCACTGTTCCCTTAGAACGGCCGGTCACTAATGATCCCGTTCAGGGCGGCCGGCAGTTCGGGTTTCTGCTGGTCGACAAGTTCTCCATGTTCTCGCTGGCCGCGGCAATCGACACGTTCAGGTCGGCGAACCGGCTGGTCGGCCGCGATTTTTACGGCTGGACGACGGTGTCGGCCGACGGCGATGCCGTCATGGCGTCCAACGGCCTGCCGCTCAAGATCGACTACGCCGTTGCCGATTTGCCGCCGGTCGATATCCTTTTCGTCTCGGTCGGGCTGACGACGGAGTTTCCCGGCAAGAGCAAGGTGCTGGCGGCACTGCGCAGTTGGGGCCGGCGCGGCAATGCGCTCGGCGCACTTTCGGTCGGCTCCTACCTGCTTGCCGAGGCAGGCCAGCTCGACGGCTACCGCTGCACCATCCATTGGGAAAACCGCGCCGGTTTCCTCGAACGCTTTCCGGACATCAACTGCACCGGCAACGTCTTCGAGATCGACCGCAAGCGCTACACCTGCGCCGGCGGCACCACCTCGATCGACCTGATGCTGGAGATCGTGCGCGGCGATTTCGGCTCGAGCCTCGCCAACGGTGTCGCCAACCAGTTCCAGCATGAGCGCATCCGCTCGGCCGGAGACCGCCAGCGCGTCGGCCCGGAGCGCGACTTGACCGGTAAGTCGGAAAAGCTGCGCCGCATCGTCGAGCTGATGGCCGACCATCTCGACGAGCCGCTGTCGGCGGTGCAGCTCGCCAAGTCGGCGGGCCTGTCGGTGCGCCAGGTCGAGCGCCTGTTCCTGCGCCATCTGAGCGTGACCCCCGGCCGCTATTACATGCGGCTCAGGCTCGAGCGAGCGCGCGAATTGCTGCGCCAGACCAACATGCCGATCCTGGACGTGGCAATCGCCACCGGCTTCACCTCGCATTCCTATTTTGCCCAGAGCTACCGGCTGCAATTCGGCCGGCCGCCTTCCGAGGAGCGCCGCACGACCTATTGAGGGTTTGGCGCAGTTGGCGATGCAGCTTCGTGCTCCATCCGGGCTTGTGTCGCGACGCGGCGTCAAATAGCTTTCCCGCGCCGGGCGGCGGCGACCGAGGGGGAGATCTTTATGGCGGCATTTGCACGGAGCGTCGCTGCGGCGGCCCTGCTGCTGTGGATGACGGGGCTCGGCTTTGCCGCCGACCGCGTCATCGTCATTCTCGATGCCTCCGGCTCGATGTGGGCGCAGATCGACGGCAAGCCCAAGCTCGAAATCGCCCGTGAATCGCTGCGAGCCGTGCTGCAGTCGGTCCCGGCAGACGAGGAAATCGGCTTCATGGCCTATGGCCATCGCGAGAAGGCCAGTTGCGACGACATCGAACTCATTGTGGCGCCGCAGGCAGGCTCGGCAAGCGCGATTTCAGCCGCGGCCGACAGCTTGAAATTTCAAGGTAAGACGCCGCTGACCGCCGCCGTCAAGCAAGCGGCGGAATCGTTGAAATACAGGGAAGACAAGGCGACGGTCGTTCTCATCACCGATGGCATCGAGACGTGCAACGGCGATCCCTGTGCGCTCGGCAAGGAACTGGAGGCTGCCGGCGTCGACTTCACCGTCGACGTCGTCGGCTTCGGCTTGACGGCTGCCGAAGGCAAGCAGGTCGCTTGCCTCGCCGACAACACCGGCGGCAAATACATCCAGGTGTCCGACGAGAAGGCGTTGCAGGATGCCCTCGTCGAGACCGTTGCGCCGCCGCCACCGGCTCCTGAACCGGCTCCCGCCCCGCAGCCTGCTCCCCAGCCGGCGCCCGCTCAGCCGGCGGAATTCAATTTCGTGCCGACCGTCGTGCTTGCCCAAGGTGGCGACCCCGTCACCGACGGCAATGCCTGGGAAATCTACAAGGCAAATTCCGACGGCACGCGCGGCGATCCCGTCACCACCGAATACGGCCGCTACAAGGGCAATCTGGAGCCGGGCGACTATATCGTCGTCGCGCGCGCCGGCGAGGCCAAGGCCGAACAGAAGATCAGGATCGAGCCGGGCCAGGTCGCCAAACCGCTCTTCACCTTGAATGCCGGCACGCTGGTCATCCACCCCAGGCCAAGCGAAGGGGCGGACGTCGACGACGGCGCGGCTGTCGTGATCGCCTATCCGGGCGTCGACACGCCGCCGACCTATTATGGCGACACGAAAGTCGTGCTGCCGGCCGGCGACGAGAAGGTGACCGTCACGATCGGCCAGGGCGTGGTCACCGAGACGATCCCGCTTGCTGCCGGCAGGGTCATCGACAAGCACATCATCGTCGGCGTCGGGCGTGTGGTCGCCAACGCCTATTATGCTGCCGGTGGCGACAAGGCCGAGGGTTCGGGCGTCGGCTTCAAGGTGCTCCAGGCGAAAAAGCAGGTCGACGGAACCAGGCAGGAGGTGACTTATGCCTACGGTCCCGACAGCAAGTTCGATCTGCCGCCCGACAATTATATAATGATCGCGACGGTTGATCTCGCGGTGGCCGAGCAGCCGTTCAGTGTCAAGATTGGCGAACATCAGGACCTGAAGGTTGCCATGAACGCCGGCGTGCTGGCGATCACCGCGCCAGGCGCCTCGAAGATCGAGGTTTTCGAGGCCAAGAAGGACATCGACGGAACCCGCAAGTCGGTCGGCTACGCCTATGACCAGAAGTATCAGGCCACCCTTTCGGCTGGCGACTACGCGGTGGTTTCGGAGAAATCGGACAACAGCTCGAAGGAAGGCACGGTAACGGTCAGGGCCGGCGCGCGAGCCGAGCTGACGGTTCAATAGAGCATTTTGCAGCCAAGTGGAATCAGTTGGCGTCGTAGAAATGCGGCTAAAACAATAGATAGGGCGGCCACCAGCCGCTCTTTCTCATGCCGAAAACGGTCACGCCGTTCCGAAGGCGCTCGCGCCGTGGTCGGCGCGCCCAACCATCTGCCGGAACCCGGCGAAAAGCTCGCGGCCGAAGCCGAATTCATTGCCTATGAGGTCGCTGTCCGCTGCTCGCCGCAGTGCGAAATCGCCGGCCGGCACCAGCACCTCCAGCGTTCCGGCCTCGGCGTCGAGCTTGATGATATCGCCGTTATGGATCCTGGCGATCGGCCCGTCCTCCGCCGCTTCCGGCGTCACGTGGATCGCCGCCGGCACCTTGCCGGAAGCGCCTGACATGCGCCCGTCGGTGACCAGCGCCACATGCTGGCCGCGGTCCTGTAGGATGCCGAGCACTGTGGTCAGCCTGTGCAATTCCGGCATGCCGTTGGCCTTTGGGCCCTGGAACCGGATGACGGCGATGAAGTCGCCGGTCAGCGACCCCGCCTTGAACGCCTCGTTCAGCCCTTGCTGGCTATCGAAAACCTTGGCCGGCGCTTCGATGATGCGCCGCTCCGGCTTGACCGCCGAGGTCTTGATGACGGCATGGCCGAGATTGCCTGAAAGTACCTTCAGCCCGCCGCTCGGCTGGAACGCCTTCTTGAACGGCGCCAGCACCTTCTCGTCGCCGCTCTCGCGCGGCGAGGCCTCGCGCACGACGCCGCCGTCGGCGCCGAGCTTGGCCTCAACCGCGTAGGGGCGCAGCCCTTCGCCCCACACCGTCTGCACATCCTCGTGCAGGATGCCTGCGTCGAGGAGTTCGCGGATCAGGAAGCCGAGCCCGCCCGCGGCGTGGAAGTGGTTTACGTCGGCAAGGCCGTTCGGATAGACCCTCGCCAGCAGCGGCACTGCTTCCGAGATGTCGGAAATGTCCTGCCAGGTAATGGCGATGCCGGCCGCTGCCGCCATGGCGATCAGGTGGATGGTGTGGTTGGTCGAACCGCCGGTGGCGTGCAGGCCGACGATGCCGTTGACGATCGAGCGCTCGTCGATCATCCGCCCGACCGGCGTGTAGGCGTTGCCGAGCGCGGTGATCGCCAGCGCCCGCTTGGTCGCTTCCCTGGTCAGCGCGTCGCGCAGCGGCGTGCCCGGATTGACGAACGAGGCGCCAGGGGTGTGCAGGCCCATGATCTCCATCAGCATCTGGTTGGAATTGGCGGTGCCGTAGAAAGTGCAGGTTCCCGGCCCGTGATAGGATTTGGATTCTGCTTCGAGCAGTTCGGCGCGCCCCGCTTTGCCTTCTGCATAAAGCTGGCGGATCTTGGCTTTTTCATCGTTGGGCAGGCCGGTCGTCATCGGTCCCGCCGGGATGAACACGGCAGGCAGATGGCCGAAGGTCAGCGCCGCGATCACCAGCCCCGGCACGATCTTATCGCAGACGCCGAGATAGACGGCGGCGTCGAACATGTTGTGCGACAGGCCGATTGCCGCGGCCATGGCGATCACGTCGCGCGAGAACAGTGACAGCTCCATTCCGGGCTGGCCCTGGGTTACGCCGTCGCACATCGCCGGCACGCCGCCGGCCACCTGGGCAATGCCGCCGGCCTCGCGTGCCGCGTCCTTGATCAGCGCCGGAAACGTCTCGAAAGGCTGATGCGCCGACAGCATGTCGTTATAGGAGGTGATGATGCCGAGGTTCGGCACCCGGTCGCCGCCAAGCGCCACCTTTTCGGATGGACTGCAGACGGCAAAGCCATGGGCCAGGTTGCCGCAGGACAGCACGGCCCGGTTGGCGGTGCGGTTCGAGGCTTCGGCGATGCGGCCGAGATAGGCCTCGCGACCGGGCTTGGAGCGCTCGCGGATGCGCTGGGTGATGGCTTCGATGTCGCGTCTTGCGGTCATGGCGATCAGTCCTTTCAGGCGAGGTCCCGCAAACACTTCCGGTTGGATGCCGGGACCTGCAGCCAAGTTCGAAATCAGGGTGCCCAGAAAACCTCTACGGGCCTCTCGGCTGCATCGAGCACAGCACGAATGGGCTTTCGTGTTCCCGATGCCATCGCGCTCTCGAATGCCTCGCGCTTGTCTTCGCTTTCGATGTGCAGTGCGAGAAGATTGGCTTCGACGATCCGTGCCAGCGACAGCGTCAGCCGCGGCTCGCCGGCGCTTGCCGCGTGAACCGGCAGCACGATCCTTTGGGAAGACGGGTCGAGCAATTTTGCTAGTTCGTCGGCATCCGGAAAGAACGAGGCGGTGTGGCCGTCGGTTCCCATGCCGAGCACGACGACGTCGAGCGGCCAAGGCAGCGATTGCAGCGCCTTGCTGTCGGAGACCGCCGCATCCTCGACGCTTGTCGCCTCATGGTAGAGGGGAACGAAATTTGCGGCGGCGGCCGCGTTCTGCAGCAAGTTGGCGGCCACCAGGCCGGCATTGGATCGCGGCGACGACGCCGGCACGAAACGCTCGTCGACCAGTGTCACCTTGACCTTGTCCCAGGCGATCGGAATGTTGGAAAGCGCCGTGAAGAATTTCGCCGGCGTGGTGCCCCCGGAGACGGCGAGAAATGCCGTGCCGCGCGCCGCGATTGCCTTTGACAGGCGGCCGGCGACGTGGCCGGCAAGTGCTGCCGCCAGCTGCTGGCGTTCGGCAAATTCGTGCCACGTATAGGCGGCGGCGTCGCTCAATTGCTCTCGTGCCATGTCCGCCCGTCGCGTTCGATCAGCGCAATGGAGGCCGATGGCCCCCATGTGCCGGCGGTGTAGCTTTGCGCTTCCTGCCTAGCGTTCTCCCAGGCGTTCTGGATCGGGTCGATCCATTTCCACGCCGCCTCGACCTCGTCGCGGCGCATGAACAGCGTCTGGTTGCCACGGATGACATCCATGATCAGCCGCTCATAGGCATCGGGCGCGCGCGCGCCGAAGGATAGCGCGAAGCTCATGTCGAGCGGAATCTGGCGCAGCCGCATGCCGCCCGGCCCGGGATCTTTGATCATGATGAACTGCTTGACGCCTTCGTCGGGCTGCAGCCTGATCACCAGCTGATTGGCGAAGATCGGTCCGGCGCTGTCGCCGAAGATCGAATGCGGGATTGGCCTGAATTCGATGACGATCTCCGAAACGCGGGTCGCCAGCCGCTTGCCGGTCCGGAGGTAGAACGGCACGCCCGCCCAGCGCCAGTTGCCGATCTCGGCCTTGAGCGCAACGAAGGTCTCGGTGTTGCTATTCTTGCCGAGCTCCTCGACATAGCCTTTCACCGGCCCGCCGGCCGAGGCGCCGGCACGGTATTGCCCGCGCACCGTGTGCTTGGGCGCTTCGTTGCCGTTGATGCGCTTCAGCGCCCGCAACACTTTCAGCTTTTCGTCACGGACGGCATCGGCGTCCATCGACGACGGCGCTTCCATGGCGACGAGGCAGAGCAGCTGCAGCATGTGGTTCTGCACCATGTCGCGCAATGCGCCGGCCTTGTCGTAATAAGTGACGCGGTCTTCCAGGCCGACCGTCTCGGCCACGGTGATCTGCACATGATCGACATTGGCGGAGTTCCACAGCGGCTCGTAAAGCGCATTGGCAAAGCGCAGTGCCATCAGGTTCTGCACGGTCTCCTTGCCGAGATAGTGGTCGATGCGGAAAATCTGGCTTTCATGGAAGTCGTCGCCGACCAAATCGTTGAGCGCGCGCGCCGAGGCGAGATCGCGGCCGATCGGCTTTTCCAGCACGATGCGCGAATTCGGCGTGATCAGCCCGTGTTCCTTCAGCTTGTGCGAGATGTCACCGAACAGCGCCGGCGCCACCGCCAGATAGAAAGCGCGGATATGTTCGCTGTTGCCGATTGCCTTCTTCAGCCTGTCGAAGCCAGCACCTGTGGTCGCGTCGGCCGGGACATAAGAGAGCCGTGCGAGGAACGTCTTCAGTTCGGTAGCGTCGATATCGGCAGGCTTCACATGGTCGGCAATCGCTTGCCTGGCGAAAGACTGGAATTCCTCGTCGGTCATCTTCGAGCGCGACGTGCCGATGATGCGCGTCGGTTCGGAAAACTGGTGGTCGCGCTGGCGATAGTACAGCGACGGCAGAAGCTTGCGTTCCGACAGATCGCCGGTGCCGCCGAAAATGATGAAGTCGAAAGGGTCGACGGGGATGATCTGGCTGGTCATGGTCTGTCCGCTCTGACGCCGGGCGCGATAACGCGGCTGATATAATCTAATCGATTTAAGTGTTCCAGTGCCATTCCGTCACATCCGCGTGTGCTCTTGACACCGGCGCCACCCGGAGGCTTGTCGGCAAGCGATGCTTCTGGGAGCCTTCGCAGGTGCAGCATAGAGCGGGATCGAGGCGAAAGCCAAAGGAGAAATCGGCAATGGACCCACATCTTTCGATGGCCATGGCCAAACCTGCCGTCGGTCGTCGTCAATGATAAGTGAGAAAAGCATGCGTCTGGAAAACAAGGTCGCCATCATCACCGGCGCTGCCTCGGGCTTTGGCGAGGGCATGGCCAGGCGCTTTGCCGAGGAGGGCGCGCGAGTAGTCGTCGCCGATCTGAACGCCAAGGGCGCGGAGCGCGTCGCCGGCGAGATCGGCGAAAAGGCGATCTGGACTCAGACCGACGTCTCGCTGCGTTCCGAATTCGATGAGATGGTCCGTGCGGCGATGAGCGCTTTCGGCCGCATCGACATCATGGTCAACAATGCCGGCTACACTCATCGCAATGGTGACATGCTGGAAGTCGACGAGGCGACCTTCGACCTGATCATTTCCGTCAACATGAAGGCGATCTACCACGCCGCGCTGGCCGTGGTGCCAATCATGGAGCGGCAAGGCGGCGGCGTCATCCTGACGACGGCCTCCACGGCCGGTATCAGGCCGCGGCCTGGTCTTACCTGGTACAACGCATCGAAAGGCTGGGCGATCACCGCGGCCAAATCGATGGCGGTCGAGCTCGCGCCGAAGAACATCCGAGTCAACTGTCTCTGCCCGGTTGCCGGCGAGACCGGCATGCTCGAGAAATTCATGGGCGCCGACACACCCGAAATCCGCGAGAAGTTCCGCGCATCGATCCCGCTCGGCCGGCTTTCGACGCCGCTTGACGTGGCCAATGCTGCGCTGTGGCTCGCATCGGACGAGGCGGTTTTCATCACCGGCGTGGCGCTGGAAGTCGACGGCGGGCGCTGCATTTGAACAGTCCGGTCATCCGGCGAAAGCCGGACTGACGGGGAGCGATCCGAGCCGCGATCGCTCTGCCGGCCTTACGCCCCGGTTTTGATGTAGCTCTTGTAGACCCAGCCGCGCTTGCCGTTGTAGACGATCTGGCACCATTGTTTGCAACTCATCACTTGCACCGAGGTCTTGGCAGGCACCGTGAGAATGGCGGCCGCATTCTTCTTCGGGCCGATCCGCATTGTGACTGATCTCAGGATGCGTCCGGTACCGGCAGCGTTCGCCTTCCCGGATTTTGTCTTGGTGCTGCTGTTGTCGTCTTCGCTCGCGGACTGCGCTGCCGGCGGCTTGGGCGTGGGGATGGCGGCGGTCTGCGCGCCGTCGGGCCCGGCGTTTTTCGTCGAGCTGCCGGGAGCCGCCACCTTGGCAAACAAGGCTGCAGCGTCGGGTTTCGCTGCCGGGTCGGCGAATGCCGCCGCCGCAGACGATTTGTCGGCCGCCTGCTCGGTCTGGCTTGCCAACTGGTCGGATGCTGCCGTGGCGGCCGCTGATGTGGTCTTTGGCCCCGTCCAGCGTGGATCGTTAGGAGCCAGCGCCGGTATCTCGGCTTCCGCGGCGGCCACCGCCGAGGAAACCGCGTCGGCTTTGCCCGTCGCCCGCGGCGCCGCAGCAACCTTGGCAGGCGCGATCTTCGTCGTCTTGACCGGAATGGTCGGAACGGTCTGCTCCGGGCTCGCGGCCGCCTGTCGCTCATTTGCCGGCAATGCCAGCCACAGCGCCACCGCGGCAACGCCGAGCAGAGCTGCCGTGCCAAGCGCAGCTATCACCAGATGCGCGTTCGACCGGACCCCCTGCCAGAACGTCGGCCGCATATCATAACCGAATTGCATCGCAAGGCGCCGTCGTTCCGGCGCGCCGAAACTGAAGGGCTCTCTCACTCTTGCCACCTCCATTTGCGGGCCGATGTTCTTACGACCCATGCCGGAGAGCCGGCAATCGATCGGCATCGGTCCCAAACCAAAAGCGGGCAGACCCGCAAAAATTCCCCGTTCAGCTGCCCACGAGCATCTTCTTTCGCCCGCGATTGTGGCATCACTGCGCCCTTGGCGCGAATTCTGCGCTCTGGTTAAGGATTCTGCAACGTCTGGTTAAATCCTGTCCCGCAACGCGTACCAGTTGAGCGCGAGAAAGAGCAGTGGCGCGCGGAAACGCCGACCGCCGGGGAAGGGTGGGATCTTCAAATCCTCCATCAGCTTCAGCCGGTCGCGGTTGCCGGCGACCGTCTCGGCATAAAGCTTGCCGAAAAAGTTCGACAGCATGACGCCGTGGCCGGAATAGCCGCCGATCGAGATCACATTGGGCATCACTTCGCGCACGAACGGTTTTCTCGGCATTGTGATGCCGACATAGCCGCCCCAGCCATGGGTGATCTCGACGTCCTTCAGTGCCGGATAGATCTCGGCGATCTGCCGGCGGATGTGGATGTGGATGTCCTTGGGATCGTTGACCGCGTAGATCTCGCGCCCGCCAAACAGCAGCCGCCCATCCTTCGATTTGCGGAAATAGCGCACGACGAAGCGCGAATCGTCGACCGCCTCGCCACCCGGCAACACTTTGGAATCGGCTCCCAGCGGTACCGTCGCCCCGATGAAGGAACCGATCGGCATGATATGCGCGGCACTCACCGGTTCGAGCGTGCCGCCATAGGCATTGACCCCGATCAGGCATTTGCCGGCGGTGATCGTACCCTTCGGCGTCGTCACCCTCACCTTGCCGCCGTCGGAGGTGACGCCGGTCGACGGCGTCTGCTCGAACAGCTTTGCGCCGGCCTCTGCCGCGACTTTTGCGGTGCCGATCACCAGCTTCAGCGGATGGATGTGGCCAGTGCCTGTGTCGCGGGTGCCGCCGAAATAATGCGTCGAGCCCAGCCGCTCGGCGGTCTCCGCGGCGTCCATGAATGAGATGTGCGGATAGCCGAACCGGTTCGCCATGATCTCGGCATGCGTCTTATAGTCGTCGACATAGCGCTTCTTGTGCGCCACCGACATTTGGCCGGGCATATAGTCGATCTCGATCTGGTTGACGGCAGCGAAGTCGAGGAGATGCGCCTTGGCCTCTTCGGCCAGGTCGAACAGCGCCTTGGCGCGGGAAAAGCCGTATTCCGCCTCAAGTTCCTCTGCCCAGGCCCGTTGTCCGGTGCCAAGCTGGCCGCCATTACGGCCCGATGCGCCGTCACCGAAACGATGCGTTTCGATCAGAACGACATCCGCGCCTGTCTTGGCGAGATGGACCGCAGCCGACAGGCCGGTAAAGCCGCCGCCGACGATCACGACATCGCACGTCCGGTCGCCGTCGAGCGCCGGATATTCTCGTCTTGGCCCGGCCGTGTCCTCGTACCAGGAGCGGCCGGGGGAGATTGGGGATTGGTAGGACATGGGAACGCCAGTGAATGGTGAATAGTGAATGGTGAACGGCTTTGCGAAAGCGCACTGTCTGCGTTCATCCGTCCAATATGAAACTATTCACCATTCACTATTCACCATTCACGCGACAAAGTCGCCACTCACACATTCAGCAGCAAATACTCCCGCTCCCATGGGCTGATCACTTCCATAAAGGTCTCGAATTCCGCTCGCTTGATCGCCGCATAGGTGGCGGCAAACGACTTGCCGAGCAGGGCGCAGAGTTCCTCGTCGGCCTCGAACAGGTCGACGGCTTCGAGCAGGCCGCGCGGCAGGTCGATCTCATCCTCATTGGCGGTCGTCAGTACCGGCGGCTCGGCCTTGATCTTGTTGGTCATGCCGATCAGCCCGCAGGCGAGCGATGCGGCCAGCGCCAGATAGGGATTGGCGTCGGAGGAAGGGATGCGGTTTTCGACGCGCCGCGCTGCCGGGTCGGAGCGCGGCACGCGGAAGGCGGTGGTGCGGTTGTCGTAGCCCCATTTGTTGTTGACCGGCGCCGAGGCCGCCTGCGTCAGCCGCCGGTAGGAATTGACATAGGGCGCGAACATCACCAGCGCGTTCGGCACATGTTTCTGCATGCCGCCGATGAAGTGGAAGAAGGCGTCGGTCTCCGAGCCGTCCTCCGCCGAAAAGATGTTCTTGCCGGTCTTCTTGTCGATGATCGATTGATGGATATGCATGGCAGAACCGGGCTGCCCCTGGATCGGCTTGGCCATGAAGGTGGCGTAGATTTCGTGCTTCAGCGCCGCCTCGCGAATTGTGCGCTTGAACATGAACACCTGGTCGGCGAGCTCGATCGGATCGCCATGGCGCAGATTGATTTCGAGCTGGCCGGCGCCTTCCTCGTGGATCAGCGTGTCTATCTCCAGGCCCTGGCTTTCGGAGAAATGGTAGATGTCGTCGATCAGTTCGTCGAATTCGTTGACGCCGGCGATCGAATAGCCGGCGCCGCCGCCGATCGGCCGCCCGGAGCGTCCGACAGGCGGGGTCAGCGGGTAGTCCGGATCGGGATTCTTGCGCACCAGGTAAAACTCGATCTCGGGCGCCACCACCGGTCTCAGTCCGCGTCTGTCATAGGCGGCAAGCACACGCTTCAGCACGTTGCGCGGTGTGAATTCGACCGAGCGGCCGTCCTGGTGGACGAGGTCGCAGATGACCGCCGCCGTCGGGTCCTCCTCCCACGGCACCACCGTCAGCGTCGAGAGATCAGGCATCAGCTTGAGGTCGCCGTCGTCCTCCGGATAGTGAAAGCCGTTGCCGTCCTCCGGGTAGCCGCCGGAAATCGTTGTCATGAACACCGCCGAAGGCAGCGCCAGCGAGGTGTTGGAGGTGAATTTCTTCGACGGCATCATCTTGCCGCGCGCAACCCCGGCCTGGTCGGGTGTGATGCATTCGATGTCTTCGATGCCGCGCCATTCCAGCCAGGCGCTGACTTCCTTCCAGTTCTTGACGCCGCGTTGGTTTTTCACGAAGGCAGGCGTGCGGGCGCGTCCTCCGCGGCTCGACGGACGGACTTCCTTTTTTGCAGGCGGCATCAATCACCAGATTTGTTGCAGATTGTGGAGTATAGCCGTTGCCGGCCACGAAAGGGAAGGGCAGCCGGCTGGCGTCCCGCCTCGATACCCGGGGAACAGAACGGCTTCCGGATAAAAACATCCTGGTCTAGGGTCGGCCTCCCGCAACGCCGCAATTGAACACACCGAATGCAACACAACCGCAAACTGACGACGATCGGCTTCGATGCCGATGACACGCTGTGGCAGAACGAACAGTTCTTCCGCATGACCGAGAAGCGCTTTGCCGTGCTGCTCGCCGACCGCGCCCAGGAGGACCGGATTTCGGCAAGATTGCTGGAGGCCGAGAAGCGCAACCTTGCGGTCTACGGCTTCGGCATCAAGGGATTTACGCTGTCGATGATCGAGACGGCGATCGAGGTCACCGAAGGCCAGGTGCCGGCCTCAACCATCGCCGAAATTCTCGCCGCGGGCCGCGAGATGCTCAGCCATCCGATCGAGCCGCTTCCCCATGCGCGCGAAACCGTGGAAAAGCTGGCCGGCGCCTACCGCCTGGTGCTGATCACCACGGGCGACCTGTTCGACCAGGAACGCAAGCTCGCGCAATCCGGACTGGGCGAGCTGTTTCATGCGGTCGAAATCGTCAGCGACAAGAGCGCTGCCACCTATAGCCGCATCTTCAGCCGCCACGGCGATGGCCCGGAAAAGAGCATGATGGTCGGCAACTCGCTCAAATCGGACGTCGTGCCGGCCATCGAAGCGGGCAGTTGGGGCATCCACGTGCCGCATGAGCTGACCTGGGTGCTGGAACATGTCGAGCCGCCGGTCACGGCACCACGCTTTCGCCAGATAGCCAATCTCGGTGAACTGCCAGGCCTGATCGAGCGTATCGGCGAGATTGATTGATCAGGTCTGCAGTCGACGCGTCGCGGTAAGAGGTCAGTTGCGGCCGAGCCCGACCAGCCGGTCGATCACCGGCTGCAGCCGTTCGGTGGTGATCGGCTTGACGACCACCGCATCGATGACGCTCGACAGGCCCAGGGTCTCCGGAGTGCCGGTCTTGACTGAAAGCAGGATTACCGACGGAAGCGATTTGCCTGACGCCCTCCGCAGTGCATCGATGCCCGTCAGCAAGGCGTCGCAGTCCCCGTTCTCCGCTCCGCCGTCGAGAACGACAGTGCCGGGAACCAGTGCGTGCAAGGCCTTTGCCGCGGTTTCGGGAGTTTCCGAGATCGGTTTGAGGCCGGAC
This sequence comes from Mesorhizobium sp. M0244, assembly GCF_040321795.1. Lineage (NCBI taxonomy): Bacteria > Pseudomonadati > Pseudomonadota > Alphaproteobacteria > Hyphomicrobiales > Phyllobacteriaceae > Mesorhizobium > Mesorhizobium sp. M0244. The sequence goes on from NZ_JAMYSE010000009.1 coordinate 56,120, forward strand.
CGCTCCACGATCTTCGAAACCACGACCCGGTTGATCGGTGATTTTCCGACTACCAGCACCCGCGAGAAATCCGGGCGCATCCCGGTCTCCACGTCCCGGCTACCGAAAGCCAGCTGTTTTGCAGTGTCGATATCGCGATTCGCTGGGCACATGGAGGGCAGGCCGTTGTTCAATGTTTCAATGCAGGGTTGAAACTTGACGGGTAATTGGCGTGAGATCGCTGCTCATGTCAAGCTGAAATGGCACATGAGGAGAATATCGCAAGAAACACTAAAATTAAAATTAAGTGCTGTTCTCTGCCGCCGCTGGAAAGGCAAAGTCGACCCCACAACTGGGCAGGCCTCAGCGAAGTTTGGCTTTGAGGCGCGAACGCATCAACTCGCAGCCACAGCAGGATTGACGCAGGTTGGACGAAGGCGAGGCAAGTCGGTCGCGAGCTTGTCGTATCGCCTCGCCGGACTATCCTTCCTCGTTGGCTAAGCACGTCTCTTTGAGCGAGGGGGATGACAATGGACCTCGTGACTCACAAGAAATTTAAAAATGGCCGGTTGATGCCGTGGGGAAAGGGTACGGTCGTTACCGGCGCAAAGGGATTTGTCTACCTTTCCGGAAACACTGCGACCGCCGAGAACTATGATCCGATCGGCAAAAGCGGAGGTGGCGCCGTCGGCGATGCAGCCGCGCAGTGGCGCGAAATTCTCACGAACATCAAATCAGATCTGGAGGAGCTCGGCAGTGCACTCGAATATCTCATCAGGCTGAGCTTCTTCGTTAAGGGACCATTTCCCGATGGCGGTGTTCTGAGCTCTCCCAATTTTCGCCTGGACATCTTGGACGAGTTCTTTGCCGAGCACTGCCCGAAGCACTGCAGCTACAACAACCCGCCGCCCTCGGAAGTGATTGGAGTTGCAGCGCTTGCGCATCCCGACCTTGTCATTGAAATTGTTGCACTCGCGGCTCTGCCGGACTAGGCAGAGCCGCGGCTTGTGAGGTGCGATAGCATGCGTTCAAAAGGCGCGGCGCTGTAGAAGTTCATCAGCCGTGGCTCCGTTGCGTGACGATCACCGGGATCAGCAGGTCGCCCCAGTTGCCGTCACCGCCATGGTGCCGTGCTGAGCGCACCAGCTCGACCGAGACGCCAGCCTCGACAGCCTTCATCACCGACTGATTGAGCCTGTGCAGGTCATTCGCCAGCATGCGGATGGTCGCCTGTTGGTCGACATTCATGCTGGTGGCCTGCTCTTCGGCCCGTTCCTTGACGCGGCTTATCGATGCCATTGGTCTTCTCCCTGTGTTGCCATGCCTGTTGTGTTGCCATGCCCGTTTGGGCGTTCCCTCTGTTTGTCTGCTATTCCGCTATTCCGCCGCCGGCCTGAATTGGGCGTGCTCGGTCGATCCATGCATGGCCGTGGTCGAAGACTGGCCACCGGTGATCGCCATCGAGACGGCGTCGAAATAGCCGGTGCCGACCTCGCGCTGGTGCTTGGTGGCGGTGTAGCCATTGGCTTCCGCGGCAAATTCAGCTTCCTGCAGTTCCGAATAGGCCGCCATCTGCCGCTCTTTGTAGCCGCGGGCCAGTTCGAACATGCCGAAATTGAGCTGGTGGAAACCGGCCAGCGTGATGAACTGGAATTTGTAACCCATGGCGCCGAGTTCCTTCTGGAACTTCGCTATCGTCGCGTCGTCGAGGTTCTTCTTCCAGTTGAAAGACGGCGAGCAATTATAGGCGAGAAGCTTGCCCGGATGGTGCTTGCGCACGCCCTCGGCAAACGTCCTGGCCTGCGCCAGATCGGGCTTGGAAGTCTCGCACCAGATCAGGTCCGCATAGGGCGCGTAGGCGACGGCGCGGGCGATGCAGGGCTCGATGCCGTTGCTGACATGATAGAAGCCCTCCGCGGTACGGCCGGCACCATAATCGACGAAGGGCTGGTCGCGCTCGTCGATGTCGGAGGTCAAGAGCTTTGCCGCTTCCGCGTCGGTGCGTGCCACGACCAGCGTCGGGGTGCCCATGACGTCGGCGGCAAGCCGCGCCGCGTTGAGGTTGCGGATATGTGCGGCGGTCGGGATCAGCACCTTGCCGCCAAGATGGCCGCATTTCTTCTCCGAAGCCAGCTGATCCTCGTAGTGGACGCCGGCAGCCCCTGCTTCGATGAACGCCTTCATGATCTCGAAGGCGTTGAGCGGCCCGCCGAAGCCGGCCTCCGCATCGGCGACGATCGGCGCGAACCAGGTGTCGACCGACAGCCCCTTGCTTTCGGACGTCTCGATCTGGTCGGCGCGCTGCAGGGTGCGGTTGATGCGCTTGACCAGTTCGGGCGCTGCATTGGCGGGATAGAGTGACTGGTCCGGGTACATGGCGGAAGCGGTGTTGGCATCGGCGGCGACCTGCCATCCGGACAGATAGATCGCCTTCAGCCCGGCCCGCACCTGCTGCATCGCCTGGTTGCCCGACATGGCACCGAGCGCGTTGACGAAATCCTCTTCGTGGATGAGCTGCCACAGCCGGTTGGCGCCCATTTCGGCGAGGCTCTGCCGGATCTGGATCGAGCCGCGCAGCCGCCTCACGTCCTCCGGCGAATAGGGCCGTTCGATACCGTCAAAGCGGCCTTGCGGCGCCGAGGGGACGAGGTTGTAAAAATCGGTCATTGGTCGCTCCAAACGGTTTTCGATGCCGGTTTCGGAAAACGCCGCACAGGGAAATACGTGCGCCGTGTGTGACACCATTTACATTTCAGGACGAGGACAAGCGAGATAAACCTCAGAATAGGCCGCAAAATAAGGGAAAACCTGTGTTGTGTTTGACCGATGAGAGCTGTAAATCTGTCATGATTGTAAAGACCGTCATGCCATCGGTGGATGTAAATTCCTGTCAAGGACAGTCGATTGGGCGACCATAAAATCTTCGCCGGACCGCGCATTCGTCGCATCCGCAACGCCAAGGGCCTGACCCAGACGGCGATGGCCGAAGGGCTCCGCATCTCGCCGTCTTATCTCAATCTCATCGAGCGCAACCAGCGGCCGCTGACGGTGCAGCTGATCCTGAGACTGGCATCCGTCTACAAGGTCGACCCGCACGAATTGCAAGGCGAGGCGAGGGGGTCGGTTGCCGACTTGAAGGAAGTGTTTTCAGATCCGCTGCTGGCCGGCGAACTGCCGGGCGATCAGGAGCTCATCGAGCTTGCCGAGGCGGCGCCCAACGCCTCCGCTGCTGTCATAAAGCTGTTTCGCGCCTATCGCGAGCAGGCCGAGCGGCTCTCCGACCTCAACGAGCTTCTCGCGCGTGACGGCAAAGCGACCGCGCTCTCAGGCGCCCGCCTGCCGATCGACGAAGTGCACGAGATTTTCGAGCGCCGGCCGAACCATTTTGCGCCACTCGAAGAGGAGGCCGAGGCATTCACCTCGGTGCTCGATCCCGGCGACGATCTGCTCAGTGCGCTCAAGGCCTGGCTGAGGCGTGAGTTCGGCATCGTCGTCAAGGTGCTGCCGGTCGCCACCATGCCCAACTGGCGCCGTCGCTATGACCGTCACTCGCAACGCCTGTTCCTGTCCGAACGCCTGTCGCCATTCGATCAGCTGCGCGAGGTGGCGATGGAGGCCTGCCTGATCCGCATGAGTGTCGCTGTCGCTGCCGAAATCCAGGCGCTGAAGCTGACCACGGACGAAGCCCGCCGGCTCGCCCGTTTCGAGCTCGGCCGCTATGCCGCGCACGCGCTGATGATGCCCTATCAGCTTTTTCACGCCGCAGCGGTCCGCGCCCGCTATGACATCGACATGTTGCGGTCGCGCTTCGGCGTTTCCTTCGAGCAGGCGGCCAACCGGCTGACGACCCTGCAGCGGCCGGGTGCGCTGGCTGTGCCGTTCTTCATGCTCGAGGTCGATAATGCCGGCAATCGCTTTCGCAAGGCGGGCGGCCACGGCTTTCCGCAAAGCCGTTTCGGTGGCGGCTGTCCGAAGCTGCCGGTCCATGCCGCCTTCGGTCAGCCCGGCCAAATCCTGGTCGAGGCGGTGGAAATGCCAGATGGTGCAGCGTTTCTCTGCATTGCCCGCACGCTCGAAGGGCCGCAGGGCTCGTTTGCCGAGCGACCGCGCCGCACGGCGCTGCTGCTCGGCTGCGACATCGGTTTTCGCGACGAAGTCGTCTACGGAGCGGCGTTGCCGGGGCCGGCCGCTATCGGCAAGGCCGGACAGAGCGCCACGGCGGCGGCGACGCCGATAGGCCCCGCCTGCCGGCTGTGCGAACGCATCGGCTGCCTCGCCCGCGCAGAGCCACCGGTGACACGCCCGCTCGGCCTCGACGAAATGGTGACGGGACTGAGCGCCTTCGATTTTCAGTGATTCGGCTCCAGCAATATTGCGGCTGAATCTTCGACCGAAGAACCTCATCTGTTCCTGCGGCGGCGACCAGTAAGCTGGTTCGCAGTTGCCGGCCAAAATATTGGTTCAGCCAAAATATTGACTCAGCCAAAATATTGATTCAGCCGAATATTGATTCAGCATTGACGGTACGGTATCAAAAAAAGAACTGCGCAACGGTCGGGGGATCAATGATGGGCAGGACAGTTTTTTGGTTTGGCTTGGCGCTCGCGTTTTCGGCCGATCCCGCATTGGCTGAAAAGTCCTCGGATTTCTTCAAGTCCTATCAATAGTATAATGATGCCGGCAAGGCGTTCCTGGACAAGATCGATCCGAAGACCGGCGCGATAAATCTTGCCGAAGGCATCCATCTCGACCTCAAGGACAAGTTCTATTTTCTGGACAAGAAGGACACGCTCTCCGTCCTCACCAAAGCCTGGGGCAATCCGCCCGACTCTGGTTCCGATGCCCTCGGCATGATCTTTCCAGTCTCCCATGATCCCATTGCCGACAACAATTGGGGGATAGAGCTGCGCTGGGAAAAGATCGGTTACGTCGACGACAGCGACGCCGCGTCCATCGATTACAATGAACTGCTGCGCAACATGCAGTCAGACACTCTGTCCGGCAACGATCAGAGGGTAAAGGATGGCTATGCGCCCATTACGCTGATCGGCTGGGCGTCGCCGCCGGTTTATGACGCGGCCCACAAGCGCCTGCACTGGGCCAAGGAGCTGCAATTTGGGAACGATGCCGCCCATACGCTCAACTACGACGTCCGTTTCCTTGGCAGGGAGGGCGTCTTCGTGATGAGCTATATCGCGACGATGGAACAATTGCCGGAGATAAGGCAAAGCCTGGATGAAGTGCTTGGCCTCGCGGACTTCAATACCGGCAAGACATACGCCGATTTCGTGCCGGGCGTCGATACGGTTGCGGCGATTGGCTTCGGTGGCCTGATTGCCGGAAAGCTGGCGGCGAAAGCAGGTTTTCTGGTCGTGGCGCTGATCGCGCTGAAAAAGTTTGGCCTGCTCCTGCTGGTTCCGCTGGCCGGTCTCTGGCGCTTTATCCGCGGCAACAGGGGCACGTCGTAAAGCCATCGTCGACAGGTCGCCTCGGATCATCGCCGGGCGAGGGCGAGGCGCCCTCATCAGTGCGCCAAACGGAACATTGAACTGGATCACGCCCGGCCTTCTGCTTTGCGTTACGCGAATGAGGCACGTCTCTGTCGTCCATTGCATGTCGTGCTGCTCCGAATTCGCCGACAGTCGCATCCATGACCGATACCGCATCATCTCCGGTTGCCGCTTCGCCGATCGTGTCGCCGCAAGGGGAACGCGTCGGCTTCCTGCTGGTATTCCTGTCGGCGCTAATGTGGAGTTTTGGCGGCACCATTGCGCGCTTCATCGACAACACTGACAGCTGGACGGTGGTGTTCTGGCGCTCGGTCTGGGCGGCCGCCTTTCTGCTTTGCTTCATAGTCTGGCGCGACGGCTGGCGTGGCACGCTGAAGCTGTTTCGCGACATGGGCCTTGCCGGCCTTGCCGTCGCGTTCTGCTTCGCCACGGCGTCCACCTGCTTTGTAGTGGCGCTGGCCTATACCACCGTCGCCAACATCCTCTTGATGCAGGCCGGCGTGCCGCTTCTGGCGGCGCTGTTTGCCTGGGTGCTGTTTCGCGAACGGGTGGCCGTGACGACCTGGGTGGCGATCGCCGCCGTCATTGCCGGCGTCGCCATCATGGTGTCGGAATCGCTCGATGGCGCCGTATCGCCGATCGGCGACGGGCTGGCGCTGCTCATCGCCGTCATGTTCTCGATCGCCACCGTCATCACGCGCCGCTTTGCCCATGTGCGCATGACCCCGGCGACCTGCCTCGGCACGATGCTGGCGGCCGCCTTCGCGGCATCGCAGACGTCGGCAATGGGCGTTTCCAGCCACGACATGGGCTTCCTTTTTGCCTTCGGCGTGATCAATCTGGGGATCGGTCTCGCCTTCTTCGCCACCGGCGCCCGGCTTGTTCCGGCCGCTGTGGCGGCGCTGCTCGGCACGTTCGAACCGATCCTTGGCCCGATCTGGGTCTGGCTCATCCATTCCGAGGTGCCGTCGGCGCGCACCATCCTCGGCGGTGCGGTCGTCGTCACCGCGCTGCTCGTCCATATCGGGCTCGAATTCAAGCGCCAGACGCGGCCGGGGCGGGCGGGCGTCACCGGTGTGCCGTCGCCTAATTGATGCGGCGAGCGCGCCAAAGCGAGATGAACCATTGACAATGTCGCAGCCGCGCGGGCAGGCTGCGGTCACGGCAACAACAAGACAGGCGTATCTTGCCAAGTCTCCATGCCGGCCGCATCGAGGCCGGACAACATCGTCGTCTCCCTGCCTGCGCCGTAGCGAAAGCTTCTGACGGCCCCGGAACACCACCAACGCCACGCCAAGTCTTCACTGTCGCCTCGTCGCCGAACCATAATGGCGCCGGCAATTCGCGCTTGTCGCCTGCCTGCAAGCTCAATACCCTGAAGCAAATGCCCAGCCGCGCGAACGCCGCGACGAGCTGGCGACGGAACACTCATCAAAGGAGAATAGCATGACCCGCAAAGCGCTCTGGCTTTCGGCGACTTCGGCGTTTCTGGCAGTTTTCACCTTGGGCGCGCATGCCGAGGACCGTGTCGTCAACGTCTTCAACTGGTCCGACTATATCGACAGTTCGATCATCGACGACTTCACCAAGGAAACCGGCATCAAGGTCGTCTACGACACCTTCGATTCCAACGAGATCCTGGAAACGAAACTGCTCGCCGGCGGCAGCGGCTACGACGTCGTCGTGCCCAGCGGCAATTTCCTCGCACGCCAGATCCAGGCAGGTGTGTTCCAGAAGCTCGACAAATCGAAGCTGCCCAACATTTCCAACATGTGGGACACCGTTCTGGAACGAACCGCCAAATACGACCCCGGTAACGAATATTCGATCAACTACATGTGGGGCACGGTCGGGATCGGCTACAACATCAAGAAGGTGCAGGCAGCGCTCGGCACCGACAAGATCGACAGCTGGGATGTGTTCTTCAATCCGGAAAGTCTGGCCAAGCTGAAAGACTGCGGTGTCTATGTGCTCGACTCACCGGCCGACATCATACCGGCGGCGTTGAAATATCTTGGTCTCGACCCGAACAGCACGTCCGCCGACGATATTGCCAAGGCCGAAGAAGCCTTGCTGAAGGTCCGGCCCTATGTCCGCAAGTTCCACTCCTCCGAATATATCAACGCCCTGGCCAATGGCGACATCTGCCTGGCGGTCGGCTGGTCGGGTGACGTCTTCCAGGCCCGCAACCGCGCCGAAGAGGCCAAGCAGGGCGTCGAGATCGGCTACTCCGTGCCGAAGGAAGGTGCCCAGATGTGGTTCGACCAGATGGCGATCCCGGCCGATGCACCGCATGTCGCCGAAGCGCTTGAATTCCTCAACTACATGATGAAGCCCGAAGTGATCGCCAAATCGTCAAACTACGTTCTGTATGCCAACGGCAACAAGGCGTCGCAGCAGTTCATCGACAAGGCGATCCTGGAGGATCCGGCGATCTATCCGGACGCTGCCACCTTGCAGAAACTCTACACCGTTTCGCCTTACGACCCCAAGACCCAGCGCATCATCACCCGCACCTGGACTAAGATCGTCACCGGCCAATAACAACCTGACTAGGCCCCGGCAGCCGGCTGCCGGGGTCGCTTTTCGCGGGGCAAGCAGCAGGACGGAGTGGGACATGAAATCGCTTGGCAGCATCCGCAGGGATTTTGCGCCTTGGAACGATCCTAACGCCAAGCCATACATCCAGTTCGACAACGTCACCAAAAAATTCGGTGACTTCACTGCCGTCAACAATCTGTCGCTGACCATCTTCGAACGCGAATTCTTTGCCCTGCTCGGGGCCTCAGGCTGCGGGAAATCGACGCTGCTTAGGATGCTTGCCGGTTTCGAGGAGCCGACCGCCGGCCGCATCCTGCTCGACGGCCAGGATCTGCGCGGCATTCCGCCATACCGGCGGCCGGTCAACATGATGTTCCAGTCCTATGCGTTGTTCCCGCACATGACGGTCGAGAACAACATCGCGTTCGGCCTCAAGCAGGAAGGCATGGGCAAGGCCGATGTCGAAAAGCGCGTCGCTGAGATGCTGAGACTGGTCAAGCTCGAGCAGTTCGCCAAGCGCAAGCCGCACCAATTGTCCGGTGGCCAGCGCCAGCGCGTCGCACTGGCCCGCTCGGTCGCCAAGCGGCCGAAAGTCCTGCTGCTCGACGAGCCGCTTGGCGCACTGGACAAGAAGCTGCGCGAGGAAACCCAGTTCGAGCTGATGGACCTGCAGCAGAACCTCGGCCTCACCTTCGTCGTCGTCACCCATGACCAGGAAGAGGCGATGACGATGGCCGACCGCATCGCCATCATCGATAAGGGCGAGGTGATGCAGGTGGCGACGCCGGCCGAGGTCTACGAAGCGCCGGGCTCGCGCTTCGTCGCCGGCTTCGTCGGCAACGTGAATATGTTTGACGGCAAGATCGCGCGCGGCGAGGCCGGCAGCGCAAGCATCGATGCCGGCAACGGCATCACCATCCGCACCGACAACGCCGGCAGTGCCGCCGCAGGGACTGCCGTCACCTTCGCCATCAGGCCGGAGAAGATCAAAGTGTCGTCCACAAAACCGGCCGGTGCCGTCAACGCCATCGAGGGCGAGGTCTACGACATCGCCTATCTCGGCGACATGACCGTCTATCACGTCAGGCTGGATGACGGTCAGGTGGTGCGGGCGAGTACCATGAACGCGGCACGCCTCACCGAGGATCCGCTGAACTGGAACGACCGCGCCTGGGTTTCTTTCCGCCCCGACGCCGGCATCGTGCTGACGCGGTAGGCGACGATCATGTCCGCCGTCACCGCCCCAACAAGCCCTCCGGCAAGCGCTGCCGGCAAATCCGCCTTGGCCAGGCTGGGCGCGGCTTTCGTCGGCCGTCTCGTCATCATCATTCCCTATCTCTGGCTGCTGTTCTTCTTCCTCGTTCCCTTCATCATCGTCTTCAAGATTTCGCTGTCGCAGACGGCGATCGCCATGCCGCCCTACACTCCGGTGCTCGATTTCCGCGGCGGCATTTCCGGGTTCATCTCGGGGGTTGGCGCGCTCAATTTCGACAACTACATCTTGCTGACGCGGGATGCGCTCTACTTCAACGCCTATGTGACGAGTGTCATCGTCGCCGCCATCTCGACCGTCCTGACATTGCTGATCGGCTATCCCATAGCCTATGGCATGGCACGCGCTCCGGCGACGATCCGTCCGACCTTGCTGATGCTGGTGATACTGCCGTTCTGGACCTCGTTCCTGATCCGTGTCTACGCCTGGATCGGCATCCTCAAGCCCGAGGGCCTGCTCAATCAGCTGCTGCTCGCCACCGGCATCATCAGCCAACCGCTGATCATCCTCAACACCTACACGGCGATCTTCATCGGCATCGTCTACTCCTATCTGCCGTTCATGGTGCTGCCGCTCTATTCGTCGCTTGAGAAAATGGATTATTCGCTGATCGAGGCGGCCAAGGATCTCGGCTGCCCGCCGACCAGCGCCTTCTGGAAGATCACCTTCCCGCTGTCGCTGCCCGGCGTCATCGCCGGCTGCCTGCTGGTTTTTATTCCCGCCGTCGGCGAGTTCGTTATTCCCGACCTGCTCGGCGGCTCGCAGACGCTGATGATCGGCAGGACGCTGTGGAATGAGTTCTTTGCCAACCGCGACTGGCCGGTGTCGTCCGCCGTTGCCGTCATCCTGCTGCTGCTGCTGATCGTGCCGATCATGATCTTCCAGCGAGCCCAGGCGCGCGCCCAGGAGCAGGACAAATGAACGCCACCTGGAGCCGCTTTAATATCACCTCGATCGTGCTCGGCTTTGCCTTTCTTTACCTGCCGATCGTCCTGCTCGTCGTGTTCTCTTTCAACGAGTCGAAGCTGGTCACTGTCTGGGGCGGCTTCTCGACGAAATGGTACGTCTCGCTGTTCCACAATCAGGGTCTGATGGACGCCACCTGGGTGACGGCGCGCGTGGGCGTCATCTCGGCCACCGTGGCCACCGTGCTCGGCACGCTGGCGGCGCTCGCCTTGACGCGCTACACGCGCTTTCGCGGCCGGCTGCTGTTTTCCGGCATGGTCTTTGCGCCGCTGGTCATGCCGGAAGTCATCACCGGCCTGTCGCTGTTACTGCTCTTCGTCGCCGTGGGCCTCGACCGCGGCTTTCTCACGGTGACGCTTGCCCACACCACGCTGACCATGTGCTTCGTCGCGGTGGTGGTCCAGTCGCGCCTGATCACGTTTGATCGTTCGCTGGAAGAGGCCGCGATGGACCTCGGTGCGCCACCCGTGAGGACCTTCTTCCAGATCACGCTGCCGGTCATCATGCCGGCGATCGTCTCCGGCTGGATGCTGGCCTTCACGCTTTCACTCGACGATTTGGTCATTGCCAGCTTCACCTCGGGTCCCGGCGCCACGACGCTGCCGATGAAGATCTACAGTCAGGTTCGCCTCGGCGTGACGCCGGAAATCAACGCGGCCTGCACCATCCTGATCGCCGTCGTCGCCGTCGGCGTGATCATCGCTTCGCTCGCAAACAAACGCCGCGAGGTGCAGCGCCAGCGCGACGAGCAGGCGGCGCAGCGAGGTTGAGTTCTTGCTGCCTACTCGCCTGAAACGCCGCGACTTATCGGCGAGATGAACGGCGTGCTCCACGTGCCGCCGACGAAGAACGACGACTGCTTGGGCGCCTGGCCGTTCGTCTGCGTGGCAGCCTGGCTCGGCTGGACGATGCCGCCGGACAGCGCCAACCCGCGTCCGGCATAGGATGCGATGCCGGAAAGCCAGATCTTGTATTGCGCGGAATTCACCTCGGCCTTGTCGATGCGCGCCACGCCGTTCGAAACGCTCGCCTTGAGTTCGGCCCCGTCGATCGGCAGCGTTCCGTCCGAGACGTCGTCGAGCGCGAAGAATCCGCCCTGTTCGGTGTGCTTGAGGAACGCCGGCAGGTTAAGCCGGCTCAGCGCACCCGCGCCGAACGTCGCGGACAGCGAGCCATTGGCGTTTTCGAAAATGGAGTCCCAGGTTCTGCCCGGCCCCTTGAGGATGACCGAAACGGTTCCGGTGCCGATCGGCACCAGACGCGTCATCCCGGCTGCGGTGCCGAAAGCGCCGCCGTCGATATCGGAAGCAAGCAGCCGGATCTCGACTTCCGTGCCGGCGGGCTTGCGGTCGAAACGGACGCTGCTCTGGATGTTGCCGCCAAAGGCGGATGCATCGGAGATGTCGAAGACGGCGAGGCCATTCTTGACCTGTGCGGTGGCGGCGACGTCGGCAAGCTGGATTGCGCCTGCCGTGGCATGCGCGGCCGACAGCCTGAGATCGAGATTGATCCGGTCGGCGAAGCTTGTGTCGATTTCGCCCGGGCCGGCGGCGCCGGCGGATGGCACGGGCGTAAAGGCCGAGAGAAACGATCTGAGGTCGAGCGTATCGAAGGCAAGTGTGCCGGAGATCACCGGCAGTGTCTCGCCGTAGGTGAAGTCCAGCGCGCCCATTCCGGGGTTGTTGTCGAGGGTTAGGGCCGTGTTTTCGAACTTGATGCGTCCGTCCGTCGCCGTGATCTTGCTCGAAACCGAGATCGAGCCGATTGCGGCACCGGGCGCGATGCCGGCCTGCGACCATTCGAGCACACGTCTCAGCGAAGGTGCGGCAAATTTTGCCTGGCCGTCGAAATAGCCATTCTCTGACATGCTGGCCAAGCCGTCGAATGAAAAGCTGGCAGGCGCCGCCTTGAAGGAAAAGGTGACAGGTGCTGCGCCTCCGCCAAACAGCACCAGCGGGTTCGGCGATGCGGCATCGACGGCAACGCTTTCGCCGCGCCATATCCCGGTCGCCGATAGCGTCGCATTGCTGTTCATCGCGGCCCAATTCGCCTGGCCGCTCAGGCTGCTCAATATCTCCTGGTCCTTGCCGCCGATGGCAGCCACCACGCGGCCGTCCCGGAACTCGACCGTGCCGAACGGATCTGCCGGCAGCTTGCCAAGATCCGGCTTGGCGGGATTTGTATTGATCACCGCGCGGGCAGCGTCGATCGAACGCGTAATGCGTCCGCCGGTAGGAATCGCAGGCAGGAAAAACCCACTCGCGCTACGCTGAACCCTGATCGTCGGCCGCACCAGCCGCGCCGTTGAAAACACCACGTCGCCCCGCAGCGCCGCCATCGCCGAGAGGTCGACCTCGACCCGTTCGGCCTCGACCACAGGCGGCGCATCCGTCTCTGTCCATTGCGACAGCGTCACGTCGCTCAGGATCGCCCGGAAATTCGGCCAGACCTCGATCCGCGGCGCGCCATCGATGGTGACCCTGAAACCGCTCCAAGCGCTCATTTCCCACGCGATGCGGTCACGCACGATGCGGGTCGAGGCGATCAACGGCAAAGCTGCGACAACCAGCGCGATGACGATGACGGCTGCGCCGATCGCCCATATTCCGCGTCGGATCAAAGGTGATGGCATATCGCCCCGTATGCTTCCATTCCGACAAAATCGCCCGACGGGTGTAACCGACGGCTGACGCATTTCAAGTCTTTATGGCCCGGCGATGGCATTTGCGCACACCCGGGCCGGCCCGGTCCAACAAAATCTTGCTCTGCTGCATCGCGATATGCATAAGCGATGCCAATGCATGTCGCCCAAAAGTGCGCAGCGGTTTTGGGATAAACGACATGCATAACGACAAAAGTTTAAAGCGCGTCGCGTGAATCTCTTCAAACGTGACGTGCTTTAAGGAGGAACAATGGATGGCTGACGACGCACCGCTCTGGACCCCGACGCAAGAGCAGATCGACGCTGCGCCGATGACCGCCTTCATGAACGCCGCGGCGGCCAGGTCCGGCAAGGCTTTCTCCTCCTATGCCGAACTGCATCGCTGGTCGATCGATGACCGCGAGACCTTCTGGAGCCTGGTCTGGGGCTTTTGCGGCATCGTCGGCGATAAGGGCGAACGCGTGCTGGTCGATGGCGACAAGATGCCCGGCGCGACCTTCTTCCCTGACGCGAAGCTGAACTTCGCCGAGAATCTCCTGAAGAAAACCGGGCTTGGCGACGCAATCGTCTTTCGCGGCGAGGACAAGGTCGAGCGGCGGCTGTCCTGGAACGAGCTGCATGCGCTGACCTCGCGCCTGCAGCAGCTTTTCCTGTCGCTCAAGGTGAAGAAGGGCGACCGAATCGCCGCGATGATGCCCAATATGCCGGAGGCCGTTGCAGCGATGCTGGCTGCCGCCTCGATCGGCGCCGTCTGGTCGTCCTGCTCTCCAGATTTCGGCGAGCAGGGGGTTCTCGACCGGTTTGGCCAGATCGAGCCCGTCGTGTTCATCGCGCCGGACGGCTACTGGTACAATGGCAAGGCGATCGAAGTCGCCGACAAGATCGCGGCCGTAGCGGGCAAGCTCGCCACCGTGCGCAAAGTCCTCATTGTCGACTATCTCGGCACCTCGCTCGACGTCGCGGCGACCATCGACAAGGCGGCTGCGCTGGAGGAGGCGCTGTCACCCTTTGCCGCCAGGCCTGTCAGTTACGAAAGGCTGCCGTTTTCGCATCCGCTCTACATCCTGTTTTCGTCGGGCACGACCGGCATCCCTAAATGCATCGTCCATTCGGCCGGCGGAACGCTGATCCAGCACGTCAAGGAAGAACGGCTGCATGCCGGTCTGCTCGACGGCGACCGCCTCTTCTATTTCACCACCTGCGGCTGGATGATGTGGAATTGGCTGGTGTCGGGCCTGGCGTCGGGTGCCACCTTGCTGCTCTATGACGGCTCGCCTTTCTACCCGGACGGCAATGCGCTGTTCGACTTCGCCGATGCCGAGAAGATGACGTATTTCGGCACCTCGGCCAAATTCATCGATTCCGTGCGCAAGGCCGGCCTGAAGCCGATCCACACGCATGATCTTTCCAGCGTGCGCGCCATATCCTCGACCGGCTCGCCGCTGTCGCCGGAAGATTTCCGTTTCGTCTATGAAGGCATCAAGAAGGACGTGCATCTCGCCTCGATCTCCGGCGGCACCGATATCGTCTCCTGCTTCGTGCTCGGCGTGCCGATCGAACCGGTATGGACCGGCGAGATCCAGGGGCCGGGGCTCGGCCTTGCCGTCGATGTCTGGGACGATGACGGCCGCCCGCTCCGCCAGGAGAAGGGCGAGCTCGTCTGCACCAAGGCGTTTCCGGCAATGCCGATCGGCTTCTGGAACGACCCCGAGGACAAAAAGTACAAAGCCGCCTATTTCGAACGTTTCGACAATGTCTGGTGCCACGGCGATTTCGCCGAATGGACCGCCCATGGCGGCCTGATCATCCATGGCCGTTCCGACGCCACGCTCAATCCGGGCGGTGTCAGGATCGGCACGGCGGAGATCTACAACCAGGTGGAGCAGATGCCGGAAATCCTCGAAGCGCTATGCATCGGCCAGGATTTCGACAATGACGTTCGCGTCGTACTGTTCGTGCGGCTGGCGGCCGGCGTTGAGCTCGACGCCGAGCTGGAAAAACGCATCCGCACCAAAATCCGCACCGGGGCGAGCCCACGCCACGTGCCGGCCAAGATCGTCGCCGTCGGCGATATACCGCGCACCAAATCGGGCAAAATCACCGAGCTCGCGGTTCGCGATATGGTGCATGGCCGCGCCATCAAGAACAAGGAAGCGCTCGCCAATCCCGAAGCACTCGAGCTGTTCCGCAACCTGCCGCAGCTTGCCGACTGAGCCGGATCCAAACTGAGAGCCGGTTTGGCGTCTGCCTCTCCGGCATGGTTAACGAAATGTCTCTGCGGAATTTACCTAGATTTCATGAGTGGTACACATTGGTAAATTTTCGGACGCGCGGGTAAGGATTTGTTAAGGCCCGGCATCGATAGTCGTGCGTAACTTGAGGGAGAAATCCCGTTCCTCTAGCCCCCAGAGGATCTGATTCGCTCAAGCCCCCGTTGTGACAGCAATTCTATCATTCAAGGCGTCCTGTTGGACGCCTTTTTCTTTGGGCAGCCATAGACCTAACCGGCCAGCACGCGGGTCGAGGGAAAGGCGACTTCGACCAGGGTTCCCTCGCCGGGCGTCGAGTTGATGGTGAACCTGGCACGGTTCGCTTCGACCATCGCCTTCGTCAGCGGCAGCCCAAGACCGGTGCCGTCGCCGCGGCCGCGCTTCAGCGCGTTGATCTGCTTGAACGGCTTCAGCGCCTGCTCGATCTCGGACTGGCTCATGCCGATGCCGGTATCGCGCACGCGCATGACGACGTCGCCGGAGATCTCGTAGGCCGTCGACACGATCACCTACCCGCCGGCCTGCGTATATCGGACGGATTTCGACAGGATGTTGAGCGCGATCTGCCGCACGCTGCGCAGATCGGCCACCACTTCCGGCAGCCGCGAGGCGAAGCTGGAGCGGATGATGACGCGTTCCCGATTGGCTTGCGGCTGCATCATCGCCACGGTTTCGGCTAGCGTGTCGTTGAGCGACACCGCCTCATAGGCCATCTCCTGCTGGCCGGCCTCGATTTTCGAAATGTCGAGCAGATCGTTGACCAGATCGAGCACGTGGTTGCCCGAACGATTGATGTCGCGCAGATAGTCGCGATAGCGGTCATTGGCCACCGGCCCGAATTTCTCGTCCACCATCAGCTCGGAAAAGCCGATGATAGCATTGAGCGGCGTGCGGATCTCGTGGCTGATGCGGGCCAGAAAATCAGTCTTCTGCGACGAGGCGCGCTCGGCGACCGCGCGTGCCTGGGTCAGATCCTCTTCGGCCCGCTTCCACTGGGTGATGTCGCGCACCACCGCGCAGAAGCCGCTGTCGTTGGGCAGCCTGCCGATGGTCATGAACAGTGGAATGAAGCGCCCCTGCGCCTCGCGTCCGATTACCTCGCGGCCATCGTTCATCACGCTTGCCACGCCGGGCTCCGACAGCCCGTCGAGATAGTCGCGCGCCGCGCGCTGGCTCTCGATCGCAAACAGCGAGACGAACGGTTTGCCGGTCACCTCGTCGCTGTCGAAGCCGAACAGCGCTTCCGCCGGACGGCTAATTGAACGGATCGTTCCGTTACGGCTGATCAGCACGACGCCGTCGGTGGCAGTGTCGATGATGGTGCGCATTTCGGCGATGCGCGCCTTGAGCTCGGAAACATCCGGCTGCGTTTGGTCGTCGGCGGCGCCATGTGGAATGGCTGCTGCTTCGTCGTCGCCGGAACGGCGTACGACCAGCATCAGCGCCTTGCCGTTCCGCCAGGGGACGGAGCGTAAAATCGCGTCGATCGCAAACTCCTGACCGTCGCGAGTCTTCAGCCGCAGTGCATGATCGCTGCCGTCGGAACTGCCGTCGTCGTCATAAGGATCGGCAAACAGCGCGCCGAGCCCGCCGGCCTCGTCCAGCGCGTCCAGCGTCGCATAGCCTGTCAAGCCGAGGAATTCCTCGTTCGCGTAATGCAGGTGGTCGCCGGAATGGATAAGCAACGGCACCGGCAGCTTGCCGAGGATCGAGGTATCCGGCCCCTTGTTGTCCTCTCCGGCGGCAAACGCCGACGGCACGAAGCCGTCGAGTTTGAGCGGTGGTGCCTGCGGTCGCTCGATTGGCGCCGCCGGGCCGGCATCGTCGTCGGCGGCTTCGCTGTCATCGGACCAATCTTCGCTGTCCTCGGCGTCGCGGAAATCTTCGGCCGTCATGCTGTCGTCGTCTTCGCCATCCCGCGGCGCCTCGGCGACGATCGTTGGACGGTTCGTGCTGGGCTCGACGCCTTCCTGCGCTTCGTCGCTGGGTTCGCGGTCGGCATAGTCGAGCAGCGACCCGGAGGCCGGGCGTGTGACGGGTTCGCCGGCTTGCGTCTCTTCTGCCGTCTCATCGGGCTGCTCGCCGTCGAGCCGGGCAAGGTCCTTCTGGTCCTCCGCATCAGCCTCGGGCGGTTCAGCGGCAGCTGCCTCGCTTTCCGGACCTGGCGCTGGCATTTCACCCATGTCCGTCGGACCAGCTTTCAGCTTTGGCTCGTCGGCCTTGCCGGTTGCCTCGACTTTGGTCTCGGCCTCCGCAGCCGGCTTTGGCTTCCGGGCGCTCGGCCGCTGGTCTGCCGGCTTTTCGGCCGGGGTGCTGTCCTTCTTGAGACGCTCGCCAATCTCGCGAAACGCGCTGCGTTCCAGCGTCGACAGGCCCTTGTCGTTGGCCGGCTGCCGGTGCTCGGCCAGCCGGATCACCTTGTCGGCAAAGCGCCGCTCTGGTCTTGGCACGATGGTCAGCGCCGGCACTTCGCCCCGGAACGGATCGGCGGGTTTCGGTGTCTCGGGGGCAGGTTCAACGGCTTCCGGCGCGACGGTCACGGCAGGTTCGCCGTCGGCGACAAGGGCCATACCGACCGCGTCCGGATCGACCACCGCATCGCCGCTGCGGGCAACGCCGAAACCGCGAAAGCCTTCGAAAACCCGGCTGCGGCTGTAAACCGGGAGCGCCGCCAGATCGACGGGTATCTTCAGATCGGTGCCACCGACCGGCCACAGCACGGAGCGGCCGGACCAGGTGTCGCGCCGTTCGAGCAGGCCGGCGATCTCGCCTGAAGCATCGAGGCCGTAGGCGGCCGAAACGTCCTCGAAGCGGCGGCCGATCACGTCGGCGGCAGGCTTGCCGACGAGTTCGGCAAATTCCGGCGACAAGGCACTGAACCGGCCCTCTGCGTCGGTACGCCAGACGAAACGCATGGGCGCAGCCGTGCGGTCGATCGCCGGGGCGGGGCGTTCGGCCGGGGAGGCGGCTTTGGTGGCTCGTGCAGCACTTTCCTGCGAAGCATCCGAGCCGGCCTGCGAAGCATCGGGGCCGGTTGGTGTCTCGACTTCGCCGGGCACACGGACCTGCGCGTCGTCGCCGGCATTGAAGTACCAATGGTCATGCTGCGTCGGCGTTTCGCCAACCGTGTGCTGATTGTCGGCCAAGTCGGGAGGCTCGTGCTCCGCCGCTGCGGAGGTGCCTTCGTTCGCTGGGCCGATCTCCGCCGCACCCATCCCGGCGATTGGCGGCTCGTTGTCCTGGTCCGTCGACTGGGGAAGATCGCCACCGCTCGGTGCCGCTGCTGCTTCGCTGCCGGTTTCCGCGCCGGCGCGCTCGCCAACAAGGGCCTCGCCGTCAAGCCGGTCCTCGTCGATCACCACCAGCAGGTGCCGCTCGTCCGTCAGCCGGGCAAAGCCCGCCGGATAGGAGCTGGATCCGCCCGGAACCAGGCGCTTGACGATGCGGTCGCTCTCGTTTGCCACGTCGGCGACAAGGGCAGCCAGCGTCTCAGGCCGGATGCCGAGCGACGAAAAGCCGTCCGACGCGGCGTCGATATTGCCCTTGGCGTCGACAAAGGCGATGTAGTGGCCGTCTTCGGTAAAGCCGCTGATGGCGCGATCGGCGATCTCGGCCGCGCTGCGCGAGCCGGCCTGCGCCCCCGGTAGCGCCAGCATGATTGCTTCCTCGCCATCGGGCATTGTCACTGCGCTGGCCAAGAAGCCGACCGCGCGGCTGGTCAGGCCGGTCGCCAGTCGGACCGTGATGGCACGGTCGCGGCCGACCTGCGGAAAACCGCTGGTTGCCATGATCTGGCGCCTGGCGATCAGCGGCAATCCTGTCGAGGCGCCGATGATCGCTCCGATGTCCGGATAGCCGAATACCGCAGCCCCGGGGCCGTTGGCCCAGATCACCTGCTCGAGATCTGCCGACAGAATGGCGATCGCGTCGCCGGCGGCGAAGCGCAGGCGGACCGCGTCGAGCACGGCGACATCGAGGAAGGAGTAGTTTTCAGCCGGCATGCGCTTGGCGACCCTCACAGAGCGGGCAATTTGCGGTTAACGCTTTGTTAATAAAAGCCGGCGGCGCGAAGGTCCACAAGTCATAGCGTGCAACCAGCGGAATCTCTGGGCGCGTGGTTAACGCCGCGAGACAAATAATCTATGGTGCGATGCAACAAACATGTTGCAACGCACAAAATTTGCCTTTATATTGCCATGATAGATGAACGAGACGGCTTTCTGTCAAAGCCGCTGCCGATGAAAAGGATGGAAAATGTCCAGGACCAAGACTGCCGACACGATCGAAAACGTTGAATTCCCGAGCTTCGACGCTTCCAAGGCCACCGACCAGATCCGCGCCTTCGCCGAAAAAGGCGTCGAGCAGTCGAAAGAGGCCTATGCCAAGCTGAAGACCGGCGCCGAGGAGACCCAGAAAGCGCTGGAGTCGACCTACGAGACCGCCAAGACCGTGTCCAGCGACCTGTCGCTCAAGACCATTGCCGCTCTGCGCGCCAATGCCGAAGCCGGCTTCTCACATTTCGAAGCCCTGATCGGCGCCAAGTCGCTGTCGGAAGTCGTCGAGCTGCAGACAGCATTCCTGCGCAAACAGGTCGAAATGACCGTCGAGCAGGCCAAGGACTTCCAGGCCGTTGCTGCCAAGGCGGCCGAGGACGTATCCAAGCCGATCAAGACCGCCTTCGAAAAGGCCGTGAAAGAAATTAAGATCGCCTAATATTTGGACACAGTTTGACGATGCATCAAAAGGTCGCATTTCGTCAGACAAATAGATGTGCGATATAGTCGTTCAAACGAATACCCGGCGAGTGGAACCTCCTCCCTCTGCTCACCGGGGTAACCAGCCAGCACCTCCTCCCGCTGGCTCGTAACAGGAAAAGGCCGGCACCTCCTCCCGCCGGCCTTTTCTTTGTCCGGCGAAAGCTTGCGCTGGGAGACGATCTTTTACTACAGCGCCGCGCGCCCTCTTGGATGCGCAAAAGACGCCGCAGAACTTTGGATTTGCGCATGATCCTTTCCGAAAATCGAAACTGATTTTCGGGATCATGCGCCGTCAAAAGCCTTGAATTAAGCTCCGATAGCCCGTATGGACGCATCGCCGAACGACAGAGCGGGTCCCGGAGAATAAACGTTCCGTCTGGATCTCGCTCAGGCAAGCGTGCCGTTGTAGCTCAGATGGTTAGAGCGCCGGATTGTGGATCCGGAGGTCGCTGGTTCGATCCCAGCCAACGGTACCATCAGCTTTCAGCTACATTTCTGACTGGCAAAATATCGCTAAAGCGGTCTTTACGATCCGGTCGCGGTCACCCGCGATTCCGCGCCTGACGCGTGCCGCGCAGGTGATCCACGAGAGCTCGCAGCTTCGGCGCGATATTCCGCCGGCTGGGGAAATAAAGATAGAAGCCCGCAAACGGCGGGAAGTAGCCGTCAAGGATTGGCACAAGCTCGCCGCGGTCGATCCAGGGGCGGAATGTGTCCGCCATGCCAAACGTGATCCCGGCGCCCGCAACAGCCAGCCGGATCATCAGCCACATGTCGTTGGTCGTGATCTCGGGCGCAACAGCCACGTCGAACTCGCGCCCGTCCTCGCCAAACTCCCAGCGATAAGGCGAAACTCCGGGCGCCGGCCGCCAGCCGATACAACGATGGGCCACAAGCTCACGCGGATGAGCGGGGGCTCCGAACCGGTTGAGATAGCGCGGCGCGCCGACGGCCATCTGTCGCTGATCGCCCGATACCGGCACGGCGATCATGTCCTGCTCGATCACTTCGCCGAGTCTCACCCCGGCATCATAGCCTTCGGCCACGATATCGAACTCCTCGTCGGTGACCACAATGTCCAGATGCACCTCGGGAAACGTTTCCGTGAAGGACGCCAGCAACGGTCCTGACAGGAACGCCTCTGCGATCGATGAAACCGCGATCCGCAGCAGGCCGCGCGGGTGGTCCAGAAACTCCGTAGTGGCTTCGACTGCCGCGTTCACGTCGGCGATCGCCGGTGCGACGCTCGCCAGCAGTCGTTCACCCGCTTCGGTCAGGTTTACGCTGCGTGTCGTGCGCTGCAGCAATGCGATCCCCAGACGCTGTTCAAGCCTAAGGATGCCCTGGCTTACCGCCGAGCGCGTCACGCCCAGGCGGTCTGCCGCAGCGCGAAAATTGCGTTCCTCAGCCACGGTGACAAAGACGGCAATTGCATTGAGATCGACGTCCATTGGTTAGCAACACTTACCTTAGAGGTTAACAATAGGCGGGTTATCGCGACAATGCCATGCTCCTATCTCTGTCGCAACGGCAAGAAGGCTTGATCGTCTCGATCCAAACCGATGCCGGCTGACAAAGGAGATCCCATGACATCACTGCCTTCTTCCTGGAACCTGGATGGAAAAATCGCCCTCGTGACGGGCGCGGCACGCGGCATCGGTCGCTGCACCGCGGAGCTGCTGCGTGCCCGGGGTGCCCGGATCGTGGCAAGCGATCTCAGCGACACTGTACGTGAATTGGAAGCCGAGGATGTGGCAACCCTGGTCGGCGATGTCGCCGACGAGGATCTGGCGAGACGCTCGGTCGAGTTCGCGGCGAAGCGTTTCGGACGCCTCGATCGTCGTGAACAACGCCGGTCGTACGCTCAACAAACGTCTGACGGAGACCTCCGTCGACGACTATGACCGCATTCTGCAGATCAATGCGCGCGGCAGCTTCGTCACCGCCCGTGCCGCAGTGGAATTGATGGCCGCCGGTGGCGGCGGCGCGATCGTCAATGTCTCATCGATTTCGGCGGTTGCGGCCTTCGAGACGCAGGCGGCCTATGCCTCCTCCAAGGCGGCTGTCGCACAGCTGACCAAGGTGATCGCGATCGAATACGGGCGCATGGGCATTCGCTGCAACGCCGTTGCCCCTGGCGTGATCGAAACCGACATCATGGAAGGTGTGGTGGAGAATGGGCGGGAGATGCTGCGAAGCTTTGGCAACGCACATCCGATCGGCCGGATCGGGCAGCCGGAAGAAGTTGCCGAGAGCATCGTCTTTCTTGCCTCGCCGGCGTCCAGCTTCATTACCGGGACCCTGCTTCTGGTCGACGGCGGCTACACCGCCCAATGAAACGCAACCCTACCATCAGACCGGCGCGCTGCAGGATCTTAATCGCACGCCTACCCTTCACATCGTGAAAATACTCACAGGATTTCTGGAACCGAAAGGATCATTTTCATGACCATGGACAAAGTTGTTCTGATCACCGGTGCCTCCAGCGGCATCGGTGCTGGCATCGCCCGCGAACTTGGCGCGGCAGGTGCAAAGCTGATCCTCGGCGCGCGGCGTACCGACCGCCTTGAAGCTCTCGCGGCCGAGATCGAGGCGGCTGGTGGAACGGTTCGTGTGCGAGCGCTCGATGTCACCAAGAGGGCAGATGTCGCAGCGTTCGCCGATGCCGCCCGGGCCGAATGGGGCCGGGTCGATGTCATGATCAACAATGCGGGCGTCATGCCGCTGTCGGCCATGGCCGCGATGAAGGTTGGCGAATGGGAGCTGATGGTGGACGTCAACATCAAAGGTGTTCTGTATGGCATCGCGGCGGTCCTGCCCGAGATGACGGCACGCGGCTCTGGCCACATCATCAATATCGGCTCCATCGGAGCACTGGCCGTCTCGCCCACGGCTGCCGTCTATTGTGCAACGAAATACGCTGTCCGCGCGATTTCCGATGGGCTCCGCCAGGAGTGTGACGATATCCGCGTAACCTGCATTCATCCTGGCGTGGTTGAAAGCGAGCTGGCGAACACGATCACCGACCAAGCCGCCGCCACTGCCATGAAAACGTGGCGGGCAATTGCCCTGCAACCCGACGCCATCGCCCGAGCTGTGCGCTACGCAATCGAACAACCCGACGATGTCGACGTCAACGAGATCGTCGTGCGTCCGACGAAGGCGGCGCATTGATGCGGCCCCGTTTGGCCGCAGTGCTCGCTTGTGTTGCAATCGCTGCTGCGCCAGTAGGGCTGGCCCTGTTGTTAACTCCAATTCTTGCAGAGGAACCGATGACGCACCAAGATCATCCCTACGTCGGAATGTGGATCACCGAGGATCGCCATGTCCGGCACGAACTCCTGCCGAACGGCCGTTATGACGAAGCGCGCGGTGACCGCGAGAGCGCCTACCGGGGACGCTATCAAGTAGAGGGCAACCACATAGAATACTGGGACGATACGGGCTTCACCGCAGATGGTGAGTTCGTCGAAGGCGTTCTCTATCATGGCGGGATGATCCTTTATCGCCAGCGGTAGAGAGCCACCCTGAGACAAGCACTTCAGGGTTCCACCGTTACGGTTGCGCGGTATTTGATCGAAGTGCCGCCGCTCTTTTCCTCGGACACCGCCCCACTTGCCAGGAAGCTATTGCACGCCTTGCATGAGGCGCTCAGCAGTTTGCACTGCAAGGCTCGCCGCACCACATATCTCCCGGCAAGCGCGGCGGAAAGAAGCAGGATCGCGAGCGGAGTCGACATTGCAAAGGGTTGTCACTATATAGCGGCGGCTTTGACGGCTCGCCTCTTACGTGGTGCCGGCGAGAGCGCGGTAAATGTGCTAGTCATTGCGACATCTATTGTGATCCAAAACGGCTTGAAAACCAAAAAAAAGCAAATAGAAACAATAGCGCGGGTCGAACGAGTTTCGTCGAGAGAATCAGTCCTCAAGAACCAGAACGTGCTCCTTGAACCCTCCATTCCCTTCAGCTCTGTGGACCTCGGACAAGTTCGGCTTGCCGGGCGAAGCCGACTCGGCTCGAATGGCAGCACGCATCTTTTCCAAGATGCCGACGTTTATGATTACCAACCGGCATAGCCGCTAGGGAACAGCAGTATGAGTGAACACGCGATCGAGTTCTTGCGCGGGTGGATTGGCGAAAAAGTCCATTGCCAGCCCTCGCCAGCCAGAATCGAGAAGCAGGCCGAGACCCTCGCCAGGGAATGTGCGGCCAAGGCTGCCGAAGCCGGCATACCCCTGGAGGATATCCAGGAAGAGGTCGGCGACATTCAGGAGCTCATTGCTTCGAGGCTCGAAGAGGCGGCCGAGGCCGACCAGGACGAGCAGAATTCCAACAAGCCTGCCGGCTGACGGACCGCCCCCCGGCAAAACCGGCCGGGCGACCATTGGCTGTCTGATGCAGTTGCGCGGTCTATCGCCGCGCAGCCTTGCCAAATCTCTCCGTGAGCCACTCTGTCGGCAATGCCGGCACGAAATTGCCGTCGCGCCCGGTCATGTCTTCATTGGCGACCAGCGCGTTGAGGATTGCTTCCTCCACGCTCTGAACGACGGCGTCGAAGAACGGGTTGATGTCGGCATCCGGTATGTAGCCGGCGCTGACCAATTTGCCCGCCGCGCCGCGCGCCGCGTCGGGATTGGCCGTGCTGAAGGCCAGAAAGATATCGCCGGACGTATTGTATCCATAGCCGCCGGTCAGCGCCACGCCGAGCGGCACGCGTTTTGCCAGTCTTTTCAACTGATGCGGCATGAATGGCGCATCGGTGGCGACGATCGCGATGATCGAGCTCTTTTCCGCTCGCGGCGTGTTGTCCCGGACCGCCGGTTCGGCGAGTTCCGCTTCGGTCCTGACGCCACGGATGACGAGGTTCCGCCTTGCACCGAAATTCGACTGGACGAAGCAGCCGATCGTGACACGCTCTCCGTTCCAGTCGACGCTGCGCGAGGATGTCCCCGATCCCGCCTTGAAGCCGAAGGTGATCATGCCGGTGCCGCCGCCGACGCTGCCCTCTTCGATCGGCCCGCTTTCAGCCGTCTCGAGCGCCGAAAACACGTGCTCGAAGCTTACATGATGGCCGTTGATGTCGTTGAGGAAGCCGTCATAAGTCTCGCCCGCCACCGGCAGCGCCCAGGCGCTGTCGAGCGATTGCGGCAGCACCTTCTGTATCCAGCGCAGCGTTGCGTCGCGGCTGACGCCGCAGGAATGCGTGTTGGTGATGGTGATGGGAAGATTGAACGCTCCGAGTTCCTCTATCAGATGCGAGCCGGTCAGTTCGCCATTGCCATTGGCGCTGAACACGCCGGCGAACGCCGGGACGGCCAACTCGCCTCTGGGCCGTGGCAGGATCGCGGTCACGCCGGTGCGCACCGGACCTTTGCCGACAACGAGCGGCCCGTCCCCCGAGATCAGCGTCGTATAGCCGACTGTCACGCCAGGCACATCGGTGATGGCGTTTAAAGGCCCTGGCGTGCCTTCGAACGGGATCGCGAAGGCGCGTGCACGCAGTTTGCCCGAGGGCGTCGCAAGATGCGGGTCGGTCATTTCGTCCTCAGAAAGCAAGCCTTGGTCGTCCTTAGAAAAGCGAACCTTGGCCGCCCGGCGCCTTGAGCTTGGCCGCGGACTTGGCAACCGTCTTCGGCCGCGCCGTGCCACTGATGGCGACGGCATCCGCGGTGCCGTCGGCGAACTCCAGCGAAAGTGCCATTCCCGACGCGACTTCCGCCGCATGCTTGACCACCGCGCCGTCCGCATCCTTGACCAGCGCGAAGCCTCGCGCCAGCACGGCCTTATGCGACAGCGTCGCCAGCAGCCGGTCGGCCTGCGTCAGTCTTCCACGCAGACGGTCCAGCCGTCTCGAAATCGCGTGGTCCTGCCGTCGCGTCAGGGCCAGCAGGGCATCGCCTTGCAGTTTCTGCCGTCTTGCGATCGGCGCCGGTGACAGTCTGGTGGCGGTGCGCGAAAACCGCGCTCGCCGCTCGCGCACGATGGCAAAGAACGCCGCTTGCGCACGGGCGAGGTCGCGGCGGGTCAGCGTGCGGGCTTCGTTCATCCGCCGCGACAAGGTGGCCGGCGTCAGCCGCTGCCCCAGAAGCCTGGCCCGCTTGCGCTCGACGCTGACCGACAGCGCCCGGCCGAGCCGGCTCGTCGCCTCGTCGAAGCGCCGCCGCGGCAGCGCCAGCAACTGGTCGGGCGAGGGCAGCGCACGGGCGGCCGCGCGTGCTGCCTGCCGCTTGCGTTCGAAATTGCGCGACACCGCGGTCTTCAGCCGTGCGCCAAGGCCGGCAAGCGTCGCTTCGAGGTCGACTTTGACCGGTACGGCGATTTCGGCAGCGCCTGTCGGCGTCGGCGCCCGCACATCCGCCGCCAGATCGATCAGCGTCCAGTCGGTCTCGTGGCCGACCGCCGAAATCACTGGAATGCCCGAAGCCGCGACGGCCCGGGCGAGCGCTTCGTCGTTGAACCC
Organism: Mesorhizobium sp. M0244; assembly: GCF_040321795.1. NCBI lineage: Bacteria > Pseudomonadati > Pseudomonadota > Alphaproteobacteria > Hyphomicrobiales > Phyllobacteriaceae > Mesorhizobium > Mesorhizobium sp. M0244. Next base: position 82,538 of record NZ_JAMYSE010000009.1, read on the forward strand.
CCAGAGGTCCTCCAGGCTGCCGCCGCCGCGCGCCACGATCAACAGGTCGGGCCGCGGGATGGCGCCGTCCCACGGCAGTGCGTTGAAGCCGTTGACGGCAGCGGTCACCTCCGCACCCGCCGTCTCGCCCTGCACCCGCACCGGCCAGACGAGTACGTGCAGCGGAAACCGGTCCTTGATGCGGTGGATGATGTCGCGAATGACGGCGCCTGTCGGCGAGGTGACCACGCCGATGACGCGCGGCATGAAAGGCAGCAGGCGCTTGCGGGCCGCGTCGAACAGCCCTTCGGCCTGCAGCCGGCGCTTGCGCTCTTCCAGCAGCGCCATCAGCGCACCGGCACCGGCCGGTTCGAGATTGTCGATAACGATCTGGTAGTTGGACTTTCCGGGATAGGTGGTGAGCCTGCCGGTGGCGATCACCTCCATGCCTTCCTCGGGACGGAATTTCAGCCGGCTCATCGTGGTCTTCCACACCACGGCATCGAGCCGCGCGCGATCGTCCTTCAGGCAGAAATAGGCATGGCCGGAGGAATGCGGTCCGCGATAGCCGGAAATCTCGCCGCGCACCCGTACATTGCCGAAGACGTCCTCGACCGTGCGCTTAAGCGCGCCGGAAATCTCGCTCACCGTATATTCGGTGGCGTTGGTGCGTGATTCGGATGCTGCGTCGCTCATCGGCCGATTGGGGGACTGTTGTTGGCCGGCGTCAAGGCGGCCGTGTTCGATGTCCGCCCCAATTGCGCGATCCTTCACCAGCCCGGCAGGATCTGGCTCGGCTTGGTCCGCTTCATCTTCGCGAAGGCGAGTGTTGCGAAGTCGAACGTGCCGGTCTCTTCCCCGAGCGGCACGGAAATATTGTCCAGGCTTTCCGAAATATGACGGGCGAGCGCGTCGACGATCTCCGGCTGCGAGGTCTGGCCGCGCATGATGCCGATGCGGCAATCGGGCAGGGCACCGAAACCGTCGGCCTCGCCCAGCACCCGCATACCGGGCCGCAGCGCGCATTCCGGCAGCACCGAGATCGCCAGGCCGGAAAGCACCGCGGCGGCGATGACGGTGGCCGAGAAGCTGGTGAACAGGATGCGGTAGTCGCGGTTCTGCTGGTCGAGCACGTCGGCGGCGGCCCGCCGCCAGATGCAGTTCGGCCGGCCGAAGGCCATCGGCAAGATCGTCTGCTCATGCGTCGCATGGTTGGCCGAGGTAACCCACAGCAGCGGTTCGCGCCGCACCACTTCCGACTGGCCGCGCGCGTCATTGTGCGTCACCAGCGCCAGGTCGAGATTGCCGCGCTTGATGTGTTCGACCAGTCCCGGCGTCGGCTCACAGATGACGGTCAGTTCGACATGCGGGTTGGAACGGGCAAACCGCGCCATGATCTCGGGCAGGAAGCGATCGGCATAGTCGTCCGGGGTGCCGATGCGGATGGTGCCTTCGAGCCGGCGGTCGTCGAATGCGGCCAGTGTTTCCTTGTTGAGATAGAGCAGCCGCCTTGCGTAGGAGAGCAGCCGGTCGCCCTCCTCGGTCAGCCTGTTGGTGCGGCCGTCCTTTTCGAACAGCGGCTTGCCGATCCGCTCTTCCAGCCGGCGCATCTGCATCGACACCGCCGACTGGGTGCGATGCACCGCTTCCGCCGCGCGGGTAAAGCTGCCGGTGTCGACAATCGAGATGAAGGTCTGCAACTGATCGAGATCGAGTGGCGCTTTCATCGGTCCAATCCATCATTGATGTTGATGCTAAAGATTAGAAACATTCGTTGGATTAATCAATCGCGCCATGGCAAATTCGCATTGTCTACATGAAGGCATGTGAATCGAAGCCGGAACGGCCGCTGTCGCCAGCGCCCGATCGACCGGTTTTGTCCGTTCGAGTCTAAAGGAGACCGACATGGCTACGTTTGATTTCGCCACCGAGACCTCGCGCATCACCTCGCGTCCGGCCGTTGCGACGCGCGTGGCCAATGCGGCTGCCAATATTTACCGCGCCTGGAAAAACCGCCGCGCCTTTTATCGCCTCGGCGAAATGTCAGATGCCGAGCTCGCCGACATCGGCCTGACCCGCGCCGACCTGCACGTCGCTATCGGTGTGCCCTTTGGCCGCGATCCGACCGAGAGGCTTCGCGTCATCGCAGTCGAGCGCGCCGAAACGATCGAGGATCTTGCCCGCAAGGTGGCCTGATCGCACAAGTTGCGATCCGGTCGCATTGAACCTTTTCGAGGCACGACGCCATCAAGTTACGCAGGCTCCCCACTCCCTGCCGGATCCCCCCGGCCGCCTGCGCGCTGCCCGGTCCTTGCAAGGACCGGGCTTTCTTTTTGGGAAATCAGGCGACGGCCGACTTTTGTGATGGCCTTGGTATCGATCTGCCAAGTTCGTGCGCAGCTTCTATCCAGGACGATATGGCGTCTTGGACATTAGCGATAGCTTCTTCAGGAGTTTCACCATCGGTGATGCAGCCTGGCAGGTCGGGGACCGAGGCCGAAAATCCGCCCCCGTCTTCTGCGGAAAGCGGTGCGATGACGACCGCATATTCAAGTCTGTCCGCCATGTCTCTTTACCTCGTCGATGAAAGCCACGAGTTTTCGAATATATACGGGTTTGATGGGGCGTTTAAAAGGCACTGTCAGAATCTCGGCCATTGCCGAATGATAGACTTTGTAATGCGACCCACCGGATCGTGGCGGCACGCATTGAACGCCTGCATCGTCACAAACTGCCCTTACATCAGCTATTGACCAATCACCGCGAGGGTTGCGGCGCATCTGTTCCAGTCTCTTGCCCACAGGACGTCGACTCGCAGCTTGTGGCGCTATCGCCGGCCCATTCCCTGTTTGAACTGGTCGAAGATCGACTCCATGCCCTTCTGGTAGTCGTCGCGTTGCTGGGCGCCCGTCTCGAACATCTTGCCGAACAGGTCGTCGAACGGATTTCTCGGCCTGCCGCTCGGATTGGTCTGCGGCTGCGGCGCCTGGGGTTGCCGCGGCGCCTGGCGAGGCTGCGGCTGAGACTGCGGCTGTTGTGCGCCGCCGAACATATCCTGCAGCACTTTGCCGAGCGGATTGTCACCATAAGGGTTCTGTGTCTGCTGCGGCTGGCTTTGCGGCTGCTGCCCGCCGCCGAACATATCCTGCAGCACCTTGCCGAGTGGATTGTCCGCTGGACCTGCAGGCTGTGGTGCCGGCGCCTGGCCGCCGCCGCCCGCCTGCCGCATCATCTGCTCGATGAGCTCGCCGAGCGGATTGCCGCCGCCGCCTGCCGCATGCATCTGCCCGCCTAGCTGGTTGGTGGTCTGCTTGAACAATCCGCCCATCATCATCGAGGCGATTGCCGGCAGCATCTGCTGCAGGACCTGCTGGCTGACGCCGCTCGCCCGCGCGGCCTGGCTGGCGACGGCGCGTGACAAATCCTTCGAGCCGAACAAATGCCCCAGAATGCCGTTGCCTTCATCGAGACCCTGCGGCGAGAAGGCCCGGCTTGCATCCTCGAAATATTTGGCGTGCTGGCCGCTGGCCATCGCCGTCATGAAGGCGCCGAGCCCATAAGGGTCCGCCGTATTGCGCTTCAGCCCCTGTGAAAAGGCCGGCAGCAGCGCCGCGACCGCCGATTGCGTCTGCTGCTGCGAAAGCCCGAACTGCTGGGCCAGCGCCTGCATGCCGGTGCCGTTCTGAGCCTGCGCCAGAATATCGAACAAGGAAGGCATTGTTTTCTCCTCCGGGAAAATCCTCGCAGGAGAAGCCTAGTTCGTTTCCATCACTGATTGAAGCGAATTTGCCGGACCATGAACCATGCGGATAGCGAAGCGTTAATACGCGTATTCCATGAACACCGGCTCGATCGAACCGCCCCAGCGCGTGTGGTAGGCGGAGAGCATCTCTTCGGCGCTTGTCGTGCCGCGCGCGACGACCTCGTCCAGCGTGTTGAGGAACGAGGTCTCGTCATAGCCGTCGCGGTTCTTGCGGCCACGGTTCTTCAGTCCCATGCGCGAGATGACGAGCACGTCGCGGGCGATCTCGCGCAATGTCGTGTTGCGGAAGGGCGCCGAAATGCCCTGTTCCGGCACCGCGTTGCGCATCGCCAGCACCTCGTCATAGCTCCAGCTCGAAGTCAGCGCCTCGGCCGCGTCGAGCGCTGCCGCGTCATAGAGCAGCCCGACCCAGAAGGCCGGCAGCGCGCAAATGCGCCGCCACGGCCCGCCATCGGCGCCGCGCATTTCGAGAAAGCGTTTCAATCGCACGTCGGGGAACAGCGTAGACAGATGGTTCGCCCAGTCGCCCATCGTCGGCAGCCCGTCCGGCAATTCGTTGCGGGCAGCGCCCGCCATGAACTGGCGGAAGGTGACGTGCGTCATGTCATGGTACTGGCCGTCGCGGATGACGAAATACATCGGCACGTCGAGCGCCCATTCGACATAATCGGCAAAGCCGAAATCGGGCGAGAAACAGAACTCGAGCAGGCCGGAGCGCTGGTTGTCGGTGTCGCGCCAGATCTCGCCGCGCCAGCTCTGCAATCCGTTCGGCCGGCTTTCGGTGAAGGGCGAGTTGGCGAACAGCGCCGTCGACAGCGGTTGCAGCTTCAGCGACACCTGCATCTTGCGGCGCATGTCGGCCTCGCTCTCGAAGTCGAGGTTCACCTGGATCGTGCAGGTCCGGTACATCATGTCGAGGCCTTTGGTGCCGACCTTGGGCATGTAGCGGGTCATGATCTCGTAGCGTGATTTCGGCATTTTCGGCGTCTCGGCCAGCGACCATTTCGGGCTGCCGCCAAGGCCGAGAAAACGAATGCCCATCGGTTCGGCGATCTCGCGTACCTGCGCCAGATGCGCATTGCCTTCGCGGCAGGTCTGGTGGATCGTCTCGAGCGGCGCGCCGGACAGTTCGAACTGGCCGCCGGGTTCCAGCGAGATCGCGCCCTGGCCGGTCGGCTCGACCAAGCCGATGATGCGGCCGGCATCCATGATCGGGTCCCAGCCGAGTTTGTCCTGCATGCCTTCGAGGATGGCGCGTATGCCGCGTTCGCCGCCATAGGGCACCGGCGCATTGCCGTCGATGTAGAACGGAAATTTCTCGTGCTCGGTGCCGATCCGCCACTTGTCGCGCGGCTTGTTGCCTTCGGCCAGGTGCTCGACGAGTTCGTCGACGCTTTCGACCGGCCGGAAATCGGTTGTATCGCGCGCCATGATAGCCCTCCGCACATGACCCCGAAAATCGGCTTCGATTTTCGGAAAGGATCATGTGCCCAATCAAAATGCTACAGCGTCCTTTGCGCGCCCGAAAGGACGCGCGGCGCTGTAGAGCGGTCGGACGACCGCCGGCGCTAGATGGACGAAATGTCAGTAGCCGATCAAGCGAAAAATCCTGAGCCAGCGGGTAACTGGAATTGATCACCAATCGCCGATTGTCGCCTGGATCAGCGCCAGTGCCGCCACCGCCGCCGTATCCGCCCGCAGGATGCGCGGCCCGAGCGGAATCGCGGTAACGAAGGGCAGCACTCTCAGCATCTTGCGTTCCTCGTCGGAAAAGCCGCCCTCCGGCCCGACCAGCAGCCCGAGCTTCTTCTCCCGCACCGCCTGCAATGCCGGCAGGGGATTGTTGGTCGATGCGTCCTCGTCGCAGAAGATCAGCCGCCGCTCTCGGTCCCAGTTGCTGAGCAGGCGTTCGATTTTTTCCGCTTCGCGCACCTCCGGCACCGCCAATATGCCGCATTGCTCGGCCGCCTCGACGACATTGGCGCGCAGGCGCTCGATGCCGGGCCTTGCCACTTGCGTATGCTGGGTGATGACCGGCTGCAGGATGCCGGCGCCCATTTCCACCGCCTTTTGCACGAGGTAGTCGAGCCGCCCCTGCTTCAGTGGCGCGAAGCAATAGACGAGATCGGGCAGCGGTGGCTGCGGCCGCTGCAATGCCAGCACCTTCAGGCGTACAGCTTTCTTCGATTTTGCCGCGATTGTCGCCGACCACTCGCCGTCGCGGCCGTTGAACACCAGAACCTCGGCACCTTCGCCGAGCCGCAGCACATGCGAGAGATAATGGCTCAGCTGCGGGCCGACGTCGAACTCGATGTCCGGTCCAAGCCCATCCGGCACGAACAGCCGCTGCATCTTGTAATTGGCGCGCATCGCCGAGGAATGGGCGAGGCTGTCCCCGGCGTCAAGCCTCCGCGCTGACGTGCCAGACAGGTCTGTAGCCACGCTTCAGCACGGAAACAGTTGTCGCCGGCGTGAGCAGGCGGAGTGGGCGGCCGGCAAAGCTATCGAACGCTACCGGTTCGCCATAACCCGCGAACGACCAGTGCAGCGCTTTGCCGCCGCGCATCGCATAGGCATCGCTGCCGTCCGCAACCATGGAACCCTCCGCCAGGGCCATGAGGTCTTGCGCCGCGATGATCGGCGGCCGTCCGCCCGAGGCCAGGCGCTCCTTGTGCAGGCGCTTGTCGATCTGCGGCGCGCGCGGCTCGGCAATGCCGAAGGCTTCGCCGAAGCGCTGGACAAAATCCCTGGCTCGCTCGCGCCGGCAGAAGAAGCAGGGCCGATGCCCGGCCGCCAGCGCCGTCACCTCGTCGAGGAAAAACAGCTCGGTCCAGCCGGCCTTGCCGCCAGCCCGGTTGCGGCCCATCGGCTCGCGCCGCACGTCGCGGAACTCGCAGACGCAGATGATCCAGGCTTGCAGCGCCCAGCGATTCTTCAACAGCGTTCTCGTCTCGGGGTCATGGATGATGCCGCGATTGCCCATGAACAGGCCGCGCTCCGGCACGGCATGGATGGCGCCGAACGGATCGACCCGGTTCTGCAGCGGCATAGGCGTTCCTTCCTGGCTGCAATACTGGCTTGGCTGCAATGCTGGCGTCATGATATCGCTCGCTGCATCAATTTCATGTCAGCAGGTTTCGATGCGGGTCTTGGTCGTCCAGAACTTCGACAATGAGGGCCTTGGCCAGATCGGCGCGGCACTTGTCGAGGCGGGCGCCGATATCGACCTGCGCCGGCCCTATCGCGGCGACGCGCTGCCGCAAGATGGCGGCGAGCATGACGCCATGGTGGTGCTCGGCGGCGCCCAGAATGCGCTGGACGACGAGCTCTGTCCTTATTTTCCGGGCCTGCTCGACCTGACGCGCGATTTTGCCGACAGGGATCGCCCGGTGCTCGGCATCTGCCTTGGCAGCCAATTGGTCGCGCGCGCTTTTGGCGGCGAAAACCAGATAGGCGGCGCCTCGGAGTTCGGCTGGCACGAGGTGGCGCTCACCGCGGCGGCGCAGGCCGATCCGGTGCTCGCCGCCTTGCCCGAAAAATTCCCGATCTTCGAGTGGCACGACGACACCTTTGTCTTGCCTGGGACTGCCGTGCGGCTGGCCGGCAACGCCGTCGCCGAGAACCAGGCGTTCCGCATCGGCCGCGCCGTCTATGGCTTCCAGTTCCATTTCGAGGCCGACCGGCCGATGGTTCGCGACTGGAGCACAGCCTTTGCACCGCTGATCGCCGAGCGGCATCCTGAATGGAGCAGCCGGCTCGACGATGAAATGGCCCGCAACGGACCGCAAGCCGATGCCGCCGGCCTCGCCATCGCCCGCGCCTGGGTGGCGACGATCTGACGGCTCATACAGTCGACGTATTTGGCGACGTTGCATATTTGGCACGCGGCGGCAAATCCGCCGGGGAAAACGCGTTTCATCCTTGGCCTGTGTCCGTCCGCCATCCTAAAAGGCGCCCGCTCTGCATCTTCGGTGCAACCGCGATGAACCTTTCCTGTGACCCGCGCGACACACCGCCGATACAGAACATGCCTAGAAGCGCGAAACCGTCAGAGATTTGCGACGTATTTTGCGTTTCAACGCATTGGTAACCCGCTCGTGCATAGATGCAGAAAGCTCAACAAGAGATGACGTCCGTGAAAGCAGCCTTTTTGTCCTTTGCCATGTTGTCGGCTATCGTGTTGTGCGGCCTCGGCATTTATTCCGCCGACGCAGCCAACAACCACAATGCCGTCGACGGCTACGGCGTCACTGCCGCGCTTCGTTAGACCCTCTGCACATAATCCCACGCCTTCGTCACCCTCAACGCAAGGCTTCGCGATGCCCTAATCGCTCAGAGTTGATGACGAAGGAAGGGATGCTTCGGCAATCTCGAAGATTTGCAGTCCGCCACCACCGAGATTTTGGCGGCTGACAGGAACCGTCGGCGGTCGCTGCCGATCGCCCAGACCTGTCAAAACCACTGTGCAAAAAATGCCCTAAGCCCTCTCACCCGTGACCGTCAGGATGCGTTTTTCCGCACCGTCGACGACGAGCGCGGTGAGGTTTCCCGACTGCCAGGCGAGCGTGTCGACATTGACGCGGTTACCGGTGATCTCGGCCTTGGGCACCGGCGTATGACCGTGCACCACGATCTTCGGATGGAGGCCGGTGTGATCGTGGAAGACGTCGCGAATCCAGATCAGGTCCTGCGGACTCTGGCTTTCCAGCGCAATGCCGGGCCGGATGCCGGCATGACAGAAGAAGAAGTCGCCGAATGTCACTGAAAAGGGCAGCGACCGCAGGAACTCGACATGGTCCTGCGGCACGGCCTCGACCAGCGCGGCGTGACCTTGCCGCAATGCCGCATCGGCTCGGCCAAACCAGGCGCTGCCCCCACCGAGGGCCACCCCGTAGGATTGCGCCGTCTGGATGCCACCATAGCGCATGAACAGTCCGTCCGGGTCGGGGACATCGAGAAAATCGAGGAAGCCGATGTCATGGTTCCCGGCCAGCATCAGGTGACGCGGATCGCGTTTTTGGGCGTCGATCAGAAAGTCGATGACACCCTTGGAGTTCGGGCCGCGGTCGACGTAATCGCCGAGATGAATGACGCGCCAATCGGCCGGCGGCTTCTGACCGAGCTCAGCCTCGATGCGGTGGTGCAAGGCCGCCAGTAGGTCGAGCCGGCCATGCACATCGCCGATCGCGTAAAGACGCATGCCTTCCGGTCCGCGTGCGCCGAAAAAATTGATGCCGGGCTCCGTCAATGCCTGCGTCGCCTCCGTGATCATGCCGTCACGGGACTTTAGCGCCGAAGCTGATCCTTGCCCATGTCGGTGACCAGACGCTTTCCGCACAGTGCCAGCGTTATGTCCATCTCCTTGCGGATGATTTCTAACGCCTTGGTAACCCCTTCCTTGCCGAGTGCGCCGAGGCCGTACAGGAAAGGCCGGCCGATATAGGTGCCCTTGGCGCCGAGGCAAAGTGCCTTCAGCACGTCCTGGCCGGAGCGGATGCCGCCGTCCATATGCACCTCGATCGTATCGCCGACGGCGTCGGCGATCTCTTCGAGCGCCATGATCGACGACGAGGCGCCGTCGAGCTGGCGCCCGCCATGGTTGGAAACGATGATCGCGTCGGCGCCGGTCCTGGCCGCCATCAGCGCATCTTCCTTGTCGAGAATGCCTTTCAGGATCAGCTTGCCGCCCCAGCGCTCCTTGATCCAGGCGACGTCCTTCCACGACAGATGCGGATCGAACTGCTCCCTCGTCCACGACGACAGCGAGGCGAGGTCACCGACGCCCTTGGCGTGGCCGACGATGTTGCGGAACGTCCGGCGCTTGGTGCCGGCCATGCCGACGCACCAGCCCGGCCTGGTCGCCATCTGCCAGATGTGCTTTGGCGTCATTCGCGGCGGCGCCGAAAGCCCGTTGCGGATATCCTTGTGGCGCTGGCCGAGGATCTGCAGGTCGAGCGTCAGCACCAGCGCCGAACATTTCGCCGCTTTTGCGCGGTCGATCAAATCGAACACGAAATCCTTGTCGCGCAGCACATAAAGCTGGAACCAGAACGGCTTCTTGGTCACCGAAGCGACATCCTCGATCGAGCAGATGCTCATCGTCGACAGCGTGAACGGTACGCCGAATTCCTCCGCCGCCTGCGCAGCCAGCATCTCGCCATTCGGATGCTGCATGCCGGTCATGCCGGTCGGCGCCAGCGCCACCGGCATCGCCACCTTCTCGCCGATCATGGTCGATTCCAGCGAGCGGTTGTCCATGTCGACAAGCACCCGCTGGCGGAACTTGATCTTCTGGAAATCCTCTTCGTTGGCCCGGTACGTGCTTTCGGTCCACGCGCCGGAATCGGCATAGTCGAAGAACATCTTTGGCACGCGGCGGCGCGCCAGGGCCTTGAGGTCGGCGATGGTGAGAATGCTGCTCATGGATTTTTCCACTGGTTCTTCGCGGGTTCGTCGCTGAATTTTCTGGCCGGAGCCTACGGCTGTTTTCTTGCCGCCTCACCGTCACCGGGCTCGGAGCGCTGCCTGAGCCTCAGCCGCGACACGCGCTGCCAGTCGCCGCTGCGCTCGGCCTCGGCCATCGACCGTTCGACATAGGAGATGTGATCCATCGCCGCCTGCCGCGCCGCGGCCGGATCGCCGGCCTTGACCGCCGTGTAGATGGCCCGGTGCTGCGAAAGCAGCGCCTCGCGCGCGCCCGGCACGTTGAACACCAGCCGCCGGTTCTGGAACACGCCTTCCGACAGCAGCCGATAGCAGGAGCGCAGCGTATGCAGCAGGATGATGTTGTGCGCGCATTCGCAGATCGCGTGATGGAACTCGACGTCGATTTCCGCCTCGTCGTCGAAATTGCCGGTCCGGTGCGCCTCGTCCATCCGCGCCATGATGCGGTCGAGCAGCGCCAGATCGTCTGATGTGGCGCGCCGCGCCGCATATTCGGCCGCCACCGCCTCGATCTCGCGGCGGTACTCCAGATAGTCGGTCACCGCCTTGCGATGCATCGAGATCAGGTCTGTCACCGGCTTGGTGAACAGCTGGCCGATGACGTCGGCGACATGGGTGCCGCCGCCGGGCCGTGTCGTCAAAAGCCCGCGCCCTTCCAACGCCTTCAAGGCATCGCGCAGGATCGGCCGCGACACCTCGAACTGGCGCGCCAGCTCGCGCTCGCCCGGCAGCCGGTCGCCGGTGCGCAGGACGCCTTCGAGGATCAGGCTCTCGATCTGCTGCACCACCTCGTCGGCCGTGCGCGAATGCTCGATCCGGGAGAATATGTCGCTCAAACGGGCTGCCTGGGGTTGAACCGATGGTGCGCAAGATAAAGCCAGCGTCGCCAACTGGTCAAATTATTTATCCAATTCGCCTGATCGGGTCGGTTTCGAAGCCGCGGCGCCATATCATCTTCAGCTAAATTGGGCGTTTGCGTCCCCTGGCGATTGCCTCTAGAGGGACATCATTGCCAAAGGGCTCAGAGAAGCCCGGGGAACCAGCCGTGCCAGACGCCGACCCGTCCAACCTCGAATTCCAGCTACGCGCCAAAGCCGGCGTCATGGGCGGCAGCGTCATGGGCTTTCCGGCGCATGAAGGAAGGCCCGGCGCGCTCGGCGAGGTTCACGCCCGGCCGCACCCGCTGGTCGAAAAGCCGCGCGTGCTGGTGCAGCTTTCCTTCATGACCGAAGGCGGCTCGGGCGTCGATCTGGCCGTGCTTTCCGAACTGTCACAGCGTCTCGGCATCGCCGCGCCCGACCGTCATGCCCGCCATCACGCGATGAAATGGGGCAAGGGCTCGCTGCGCTGGGAACGGCACACCGAGTTCTCGACCTATCTCTGGGAAGGACCGCTTGCCGAAAACGGCAGGGGGCAAGAAGACACACCCTTTGGCAACGGGTTTTCGCCACCGGGAACGGTGATTTCCGGCATCAGGCTTGAAATTCGCAAATGGACGCCGGCCAACGAGAGGCTGATCGCCGGCTTCGACCCGACCAGCCTGTGCTATTCGCTGGTCGAGCGCGGCAACGCCGCAATCGTCACCGATTTCCGCCAGGATGGTGACGGCTTGACCCGCATTCTGGTGCTCGACCGCGGCCTGACGCCGGCGCGCACCGGCGCTCTGTCGCAACGGCTGATCGATATCGAGACCTACCGCACGCTGGCCATGCTTGGGCTGCCGCTGGCGCTGACACTTTCGGGACGCGCCCGCCGCATCGAGGACAGGCTGGCCCAGACCACGCTGGAAATGAAGGTCGCCGAAACCCGCGACAGCCAGACCTTGCTCGCTGACCTGACCGAACTTGCCGCCGAACTGGAGGCTGACGCCGCCTCCAGCCTCTACCGCTTCGGCGCCAGCCGCGCCTATGACGGCATCGTCGGCGAGCGGCTGGAGGCGCTCGATGAGGAAGCCGTGCCCGGCTACGACACCTGGGGCGGCTTTTTGCAGCGGCGCGTCGCCCCGGCTATGCGCACCTGCCGTTCGGTCGAGGAGCGCCAGGCCAATCTGTCGCGCAAGCTCACCCGCGCCACCACGTTGCTGCGCACCTGGGTCGACGTCGAGGTTGAGAAGCAGAACCGCGATCTGCTGGCATCGATGAACAATCGCGCCCGCCTGCAATTGCGCCTGCAGCAGACGGTCGAAGGTCTCTCCGTCGCCGCCGTCTCCTATTATGTCGTCGGCCTCATCGGCTACGTCGCCAAGGGCGCCTCGATCTTCGGCCATGCTTTTGCGCCGGAAGTGGTCACCGCCGCCTCGGTGCCGCTCGCCGTCCTGCTCGTCTGGTGGGGCGTGCGTCGTGTGCGCCGCATGCACTCCGAACCCGGCAAGCAGCCGGGCGAGTAGGCAGGTAATCTCCCCCCTTGAGGGGGAGATGTCGCCGAAGGCGACAGAGGGGGTTGTCCCGCATGGAGCGCCAACCTCGTTTCGCGGCGGGACACGATATCGGCGATTTACGTGAGACGACCCCCTCTGGCCGCTTCGCGGCCATCTCCCCCTCGAGGGGGGAGAAAGTCAGCGCTATCCTCGCGCCATCCCCCACCCCGCTCACTTCGTTCGCGACCCTCCCCACAAGGGGGAGGGTAGATATGCAGCGGCAGATTGCCGCTGCGGAAGGCTGTCCGGCTATAGGCCGTTCGTTCCGGCCAAAGCGGGATTTGCAACGGGCAGCTGTCGCTGGTAAAAGATTTTTACCAGTCGATCGAAGGAGGCTGTCGATGTCCGGCCTTGCCATGCCGAAACCAGACGACGCCACGCTGCGCCGGCGCGACGAGATCGTCGCCGATATGCGCATCATCGTGCCGGGTGAGGGCGTCGTCGACGCGGCCAATACCATGCGTGCCTTCGAGAGCGATGGGCTCACCGCCTACCGGCAATTGCCGCTGGTCGTGGTGCTGCCGCAAACCGTGGCGCAGGTCTCGCGCGTGCTGAAATACTGCAACGACCGCAACATCCGCGTTGTGCCGCGCGGTTCCGGCACTTCGCTGTCCGGCGGCGCGCTGCCGCTCGAAGACGCGGTGCTGCTGGTCATGAGCCGCTTCAATCGCATCCTCGAGATCGATTTTCAGAACCGCATCGTCGTCGCTCAGCCGGGCGTCACCAATCTCGGCATCACCACCGCCGTCGAGCAGGAGGGCTTTTATTACGCCCCCGATCCATCCTCCCAGATCGCCTGCTCGATCGGCGGCAATGTCGCGGAAAATTCCGGCGGCGTGCACTGCCTGAAATACGGTCTAACCGCCAATAATGTGCTCGGCATCGAGATGGTGCTGATGAATGGCGAGGTGGTGCGCCTCGGCGGCAGCCATCTCGACGCGGAAGGCTACGACCTGCTCGGCGTAATGACGGGCTCCGAAGGGCTGCTCGGCGTCGTCACCGAGGTCACCGTGCGCATTTTGAAGAAGCCGGAGACGGCGCGGGCGCTGCTGATCGGCTTCCCGACCAGCGAGCAGGCCGGCCAATGCGTCGCCGACATCATCGGCGCCGGCATCATCCCGGGCGGCATGGAGATGATGGACCGTCCGGCCATCCACGCCGCCGAGGATTTCGTCCAGGCCGGCTATCCCTTGGATGTCGAGGCGCTGCTGATCGTCGAACTCGACGGGCCGGGTGTTGAGGTCGACCATCTGATCGGCCTTGTCGAAGCCATCGCCTATAGGAACGGCTCGACCACATGCCGCATCTCGCAATCGGAGCAGGAACGGCTGAGCTTCTGGGCCGGCCGCAAGGCAGCCTTCCCCGCGGTCGGCCGCATCTCGCCCGACTATTACTGCATGGACGGCACCATCCCGCGCAAGGAACTGCCACGCGTGCTCGCCGGCATGCGCGAGTTGTCGGAGAAATACGGTCTCGGCGTCGCCAACGTCTTTCACGCCGGTGACGGCAATCTGCATCCGCTGATCCTGTATGACGCCAATGTGCCGGGCGAGCTCGACAAGGCGGAGAGTTTCGGCGCCGACATATTGCGGCTCTGCGTCAAGGTCGGCGGCGTGCTGACCGGCGAGCACGGAGTCGGTGTCGAGAAGCGCGACCTGATGCCGGAAATGTTCAACCAGATCGACCTCGACCAGCAGATGCGGGTCAAATGCGCTTTCGACCCCAACCATCTGCTCAACCCGGGCAAGGTGTTTCCGCAGCTGAGGCGATGCGCCGAGCTCGGGAGAATGCACGTGCATCGCGGGCAGGTGGCGTTCCCGGACATTCCGAGGTTTTGAGGTGATGCTTCGCTTCTCAATGTCGGCATTCCTTCGCACCCCTCTCTGTCCTGCCGGACATCTCCCCCACTTAGGGGGAGATTGGCCCTCATCGCCGCTTTCGCCAATCGCTAACGTTGCCGAACGAAGGCCGGCCGCGAAACTGCCAATCTCCCCCCTTGCGGGGGAGATGCCCGGCAGGACAGAGAGGGGCGCGAAGGATCACGGCATATCTGCATTTGGGGCTGGCGCTTTCTCCTCATGACCAATTTCACCCCCTCCACCGCCGCGGAAACTCTCTCCACCGTCGCCTGGGCAGCCGCCGAAGAATCGCTGCTCGAAATCCTCGGTCACGGCTCGAAGCGCGGTATTGGCCGTCCGCCGCAGAGCGAACATACGCTCGACCTGTCGACCCTGTCCGGCATCACGCTCTACGAGCCGGCCGAGCTGGTGCTGTCGGCAAAAGCCGGCACGCCGCTGGCCGAGATCGAAAGCCTGCTTGCCGAAAGCGGCCAGCAACTGGCTTTCGAGCCCATGGACTATGGCCCGCTGCTCGGCGGAAAGCCGGGAAAAGGCACGATTGGCGGCGTGCTGGCCGCGAACCTTTCCGGCCCGCGCCGGTTGAAGGCCGGTGCTGCGCGCGACCATATCCTCGGCATAGCGGCCGTCTCCGGGCGCGGCGAGGCCTTCAAGTCCGGCGGCCGTGTGGTCAAGAACGTCACCGGCTATGATCTGTCCAAGCTGATGGCCAACAGCTGGGGCACGCTGGCGGTCTTTACCGACGTCACCTTCAAGGTGCTGCCCTCAGCCGAGACCGAAGTCACGCTCGCCATCCGTGGCCTGCTCGACGATCGTGCCACCGCCGCCATGGCACTGGCGCTCGGCTCGAGCGCGGAAGTGTCGAGCGCCGCCCATCTTCCCGAACGAGTCGCAGCTAGGGTCGCCGGCGGCAGTCTCGGCAGCGATGCGGCGACGCTGCTGCGCATCGAGGGGTTCGGCCCGTCGGTCGCCTACCGCATCGCCGCGCTGAAAGACCTGCTGAAAAACGCCGGTCCACTGCAAGAGATTTCGGGTTCGGTCTCGTATTCGGTCTGGCGCGATGTCCGCGATTGCGCGCCGTTCGCCGACGGCAGCGAAAGGCCGGTGTGGCGCGTCTCGATGGCGCCGTCGCAGGCTCACCAAATGGTGCTGGCGCTGCGCATGCAGGCCGCGGTCGACGCCTTCTACGATTGGCAGGGCGGGCTGATCTGGCTGCGCATGCAGCAGGACGATCCCGAGGCCAGCCTGTTGCGCGGCCTGATCCAAAAACATGGCGGCGGCCATGCGACGCTGGTGCGCGCTGCCCCTTCGCACCGCGCCGCCGTGCCGGTGTTCGAACCGCAGCCGCCGCCGCTGATAGCACTGTCGGCGCGGCTGAAGGCCGAATTCGACCCGAAGAATATCCTCAATCCCGGCCGTATGGCGCCGGGCGCAGGCTCTGCTACTCTCGCCCCGACAATCGAGGGAGGAGCACAATGAGCGATATCAATCCAGGTCAAAACGATGCACCGCGCCAGACCGACCGCTGGCTGCAGCCCGGTCCGACCAACGCGCTGGTCATCTACATCTTGTACCTTGCCAGTTTTGTCATCGGCGTCACCGGTATTGCCGGCATCGTCCTCGCCTATATCAACCGCGGCAAGGCCGGCGGGTTCGTCGAGAGCCACTACACATTCCTGATCCGCACGTTCTGGATCGGCCTGCTCTATGCACTGATCTCGGCGCTGCTGATGGTCGTGGTCATCGGTGTCGTGCTGATATTCGCCGTCGCCGTCTGGTTCATCGCCCGCTGCATTCTCGGATTGCAGGCGCTGCAGCGCGGCGAGCCGGTCAAGAACCCGGAAAGCTGGTTCCTCGGACTTTAGAGCATGATCCCGAAAAGTGGGAACCGGTTTTCGGAGAAGATCATGCTCAAACGGTAAGGACTCTTTGGCGTGCAAACCTCCTTCTCGCTTGCCCAGCTTGCCGATCCGCATGTCGCGGAATCGGAAAAGATCCTGCGCAAATGCGTGCATTGCGGCTTCTGCACGGCCACTTGCCCGACCTATGTGACGCTCGGTAACGAGCTGGATTCGCCGCGCGGGCGGATCTACCTGATCAAGGACATGCTGGAAAACGGCCGTCCGGCAGACAAGGAGATCGTCACCCATATCGACCGCTGCCTGTCCTGTCTCGCCTGCATGACCACCTGCCCGTCGGGCGTCAACTACATGCATCTGGTCGACCACGCCCGCGCCCATATCGAGGAGACCTACAAGCGTCCGCTGGCCGATC
The DNA here is from genome assembly GCF_040321795.1 of Mesorhizobium sp. M0244. Lineage (NCBI taxonomy): Bacteria > Pseudomonadati > Pseudomonadota > Alphaproteobacteria > Hyphomicrobiales > Phyllobacteriaceae > Mesorhizobium > Mesorhizobium sp. M0244. The sequence goes on from NZ_JAMYSE010000009.1 coordinate 99,270, forward strand.
GGCTGACCCGCGCCATGCTGGCCTTCGTGCTGCCTTATCCCTCGCGTTTTCGCGCTGCCCTCAAACTGGCCAGGCTTGGCAAGCCGTTTGCCGGGCTGTTCGAGAAAATCCCGGCGCTGAAGCCGCTGGCGGCGATGCTCAGGCTCGCCCCGGCGTCGATCCCCGTCGCATCGCCGATGGCCTCCCTGGGCATCCATGCGGGGCAGGGCACGAATAAAAATGGCCGCGTCGCCATCCTCACCGGCTGCGCGCAATCGGTGCTCGATCCCGGCATCAACGACACCACGATCTCGCTGCTGACCCGGCTTGGCGTCGAGGTTGTCGTGCCCCAAGGCGAGGGCTGCTGCGGCGCACTGGTGCATCACATGGGCCGCGAGGAGGCCGCCCTGGCGTCGGCCAGGCAGAACGTCGACGCCTGGACGCGCGCCATCGACCAAGGCGGGCTCGACGCGATCGTCATCACCGCGTCCGGCTGCGGCACCACCATCAAGGATTACGGCTTCATGCTGCGCCTCGATCCGGCCTATGCCGACAAGGCGGCGCGGGTCTCGGCGCTGGCCAAGGACATCACCGAATACCTCGTGAGCCTCGAGCTGCCCGAGCCGGTTCGCAAGCCGGGCACGGTCGTCGCCTATCACTCCGCCTGCTCGATGCAGCACGGCCAGAAGATCACCCGCCAGCCGAAGGAGCTTCTGGCCAGAGCCGGCTTCGTCGTGCGCGAGCCGCGCGAAGGGCATTTGTGCTGCGGTTCCGCCGGCACCTACAACATCCTGCAGCCCGAGATTTCGGCGACGCTGCGCGACCGCAAGGTCAGGAATATCGAGGCGACCGGTGCGGAAATCGTCGCCACCGGCAATATCGGCTGCATCACCCAACTCGCTTCGGCGGCGAAGCTGCCCGTCGTGCATACGATAAAGCTGCTCGACTGGGCTTATGGCGGGTCGAAGCCGGAAGGCGTCGCCGAAGACAGGGCGGTTATCGCGGCCGAGTGATGCGCCGGTTGGTTTACTCCGCCGCCAGCCTGTCCGCGGTGCCGTAGGTTGCCTGGTAGCGGGCGCGCTGGCGGCTGAGCGCCACCATGGTGTTGCGCAGCAGGATCGCCACGGTGATCGGGCCGACGCCGCCCGGCACCGGCGTGATCCACGACGCGACATGCCTGACGCTCTCGGCATCGACGTCGCCGACGATGCGGCCCTCGCCGTCCGGCCCGATTTCCGAATTGATGCCGATGTCGATGACGGCAGCACCCGGCTTGACCATGTCGGCCTTGATCAGCCGCGGCTTGCCGACGGCGACGAACAGTGCATCGGCGCGGCGGGCGTGTGCCGCTACCGAGCGGGTCATGTGATGGCACACCGTCACCGTCGCGCCTTCGCTCATCAGCAGGAAGGCGATCGGCTTGCCGACGATCTCGGAATGGCCGACCACCACCACTTCGAGCCCCTTGAGGTCGAGCCCGGTTTCCTTGAGCAACTCGACCGAGGCCGCCGCCGTGCAGGGCGCCAGATCGAGCTGGTTGTAGACGATGTTGCCGATCGAGGCCGGATGCATGCCCTCGACGTCCTTGAGCGGATGCACAGCCGCCTGCAGCGTCTTGATCGGGATGTGCACCGGCACCGGCCGCTGGATGATGATGCCGGTGACGCGCGGGTCGGCATTGAGGCCGTGGATCGCCGCTTCCAGTTCGCCGGCAGTGATGTCGGCGCCAAAGCGCCGTTCCTCGAAGCCGATGCCGGCCAGCCCGGCCTTGGCGCGCTGGTTGCGGACATAGACGTCGACCGCCGCGGTGTCGCCGACGGTGATCGACACCAGCTTGGCCGGAAACCCTTCGGCGGTGGCGATCGCCGCGTCCTCGCGCACGCCGGCGATGATGCGTTGGGCAACCGGGCCGCCTCTGAGATAGCGGCTGTCATCGGAGAGGGACATCGAGATAGGGCCTCTGTCTGGGACTTTAGCCGCCACATAGCAACGTTACCGCGAAAAGGCAGCGCGAAAAGCGAACCGCCATGCCCGTCGCGCGACGTGCCGGCGAAATCGTCCCGTCAATTCTCGCTGGCGGAAACAAAAAGGGCAGCACGGCTTGCCGCGCTGCCCTTTCGTGACTGGCCGCATCCCCACACGGCCCGTCCCCCGTTGTCCATTCATCTGGCCTCAGAAAGCCAAAGCTAATGTCTTTCTAGACCAGATGATTCATCGCGGCAACTATATCACCACCACCGTTGTTCCGATATTCACGCGTTCGTAAAGATCGACCACGTCCTCGTTGCGCATGCGGATGCAGCCCGACGACACCGCGCCGCCGATCGTCCAGGGCTGGTTGGTGCCATGGATGCGGTATTCGGTCGAGCCGAGATAGAGCGCGCGCGCGCCGAGCGGGTTTTCCATGCCGCCGGCGAGATAGGTCGGCAGATAGCGGCCCTTGGCCGCTTCGCGGGCGATCATCACCGCCGGCGGTCGCCAGTCCGGCCAGACCCGCTTGTTGGAGATCTTGTGGGTGCCGGACCATTCGAAGCCCGGCTTGCCGGTGCCGACGCCATAGCGCCGCGCCTTGCCGTTCTTCTCGACCAGATAGAGGAAATTCTCTCTCGTATCGATGACGATCGTGCCCGGCTTCTGCGGGCCGTCATAGGCGACTTGCTGCGGCAAATAGACGGGATCGATCTGCGGCCGCATGACCAGGCGCTTGGCCGGCGCCCGCACCGCTGCCGTGCGCAATTGATCGGGTTGCGCTTGCCGCTGATAGCGCCGTTGCGGCTGCACCTCTTGCCGGCTCTGCCGAACGATGCCCGGCGCATGGCCGAGCTGCAGCACCCAGGGCGCCGAAAGGTCGGGGCTGACCACCACCGGGGGCCTCTCGGCATAGCGGTCGTTGGCATTGGCGGCGCCGGCGGCAAGCACGGCCGCGGCGCCGAACAGTGGGAACAGGAATATCTTCATCGGATCGCACCTTGATCGTCGAACATGCCGGGGCGCAAAGCCTCCCCGATTTCCAGGACATTGGGCGCGAAGCGGCAACCGAAACATGAATCGGAATGCGTAAAATGCCGATCTGTCAGTAAACCTTTTGGTGTGGTTACCGCCCGGTTCAGGAATCTGGTAAAGCCGCGGTAAAGACAGCGTCAAAACGCGTTAACGCCAAGACACATCAACGAACGGAATTCCGCCATGGATGAAAAGACAGGTCTGCTTGCCGGTCCCGACGGGGTCGCCCGCTGCTTCTGGCACGGCAATCTGCCGGATTATCTGCACTACCACGACAACGAATGGGGCCGGCCGGTCGCCGACGATCGCCGGCTGTTCGAAAAGATCTGCCTCGAAGGCTTTCAGTCGGGCCTGTCCTGGCTGACCATATTGCGCAAGCGCGACAATTTCCGCGAGGCGTTCGCCGGCTTCGATGTCGACAAGATCGCCGCCTTCACCGACGAGGATGTCGAACGCCTGCTCGGCAATGCCGGCATCATCCGCCATCGCGGCAAGATCGTCTCGACCATCAACAACGCCAAACGCGCCCGCGAACTCATCGACGAGGCCGGCTCGCTGGCCGCATGGTTCTGGAAGTTCGAGCCCGGCCCAGGCGAGCGGCCCGAGATCGTCGATCTCGCCCATCTGCGCGCCAATCCGACGACGGCGGTCTCGGTCCGCATTTCGAAGGAGTTGAAGAAGCGCGGCTGGAGCTTTGTCGGCCCGACCACCGTCTACGCCTTCATGCAGGCCATGGGGCTGGTCAACGACCATCTCGAGGGCTGCGTCTGCCGCGAGCCGGTCGAGGCGGAGCGCAAAGCGTTCAAGCGGCCGAAGTGAGCGCCCCTTGCCTTCTCCCCTTGTGGGAGAAGGTGGATCGGCGCGTAGCGCCGAGACGGTTGAGGGGTGTTGGAAGGAATGAGGCGTTGGCGTTCGCTGGAACACCCCTCATCCGACCGAGCTTCGCTCGGCCACCTTCTCCCACAGGGGGGAGAAGGAAGAGGCGCTGTCAGACGCCGCCGATGCCGGCCAGGAAAAGCCCGGCGAGGATGGCTGCCAGCGCAGCGAACACCGGATAGATGACCAGCAGGCCGGTCATCAGAACGTCGCGCATGGTCGGCCCGTTGCGCTGTTGCGCCGCGATCTCGAACGGTCCTGCGATTTGCTTCGTCGTCTTCGGCGCATGACCATCGGCCGGCCGCAGCCGGACCGGGACTTCGCGTGCGCCGCTATCGATGATGTCGAACTTTTGTAGCGTGGCCATGGCCCCGAACCCCTTGTTTCGGCGCGCTTATCGGCCCGGATTGTGTCGGCACGATGCCGCGCGCATGGCGCAATTGTTTCAGCTTCTTGCCTTCTCCCGCGACGAGGGGAGAAGGAAGAAGTGCAAACGCTTGCCTTCTCCGGGCTGCATCGGTAGGACACGCCCACCCGAAATAAGTCATCGATTGCTTTAGCAAAGTACCCCATCCCATGGCCGACAAATCCGAAAAGATGAAAGCGCGGCTGCCGCGTGGTTTTGTCGACCGCAGTGCCGACGACATTCGTGCCGTCGAGAAGATGATGGCGACGATCCGCTCGGTCTTTGAGCTGTACGGTTTCGAGCCGGTCGATCAGCCGCTGATCGAATACACCGATGCGCTGGGCAAATTCCTGCCCGACCAGGACCGGCCGAACGAGGGCGTGTTCTCGTTCCAGGACGATGACGACCAATGGCTGTCGCTGCGCTACGACCTGACCGCGCCGATGGCGCGCTTCGTTGCCGAAAATTTCGAGCGCCTGCCGAAGCCGTATCGCAGCTATCGCTCCGGCTGGGTGTTCCGCAACGAGAAGCCCGGCCCCGGCCGCTTCCGCCAGTTCATGCAGTTCGACGCCGACACGGTCGGCACCCCGGGCGTCGCCGCCGATGCCGAGATGGCGATGATGATGGCCGACGTGATGGAGGCGCTGGGGATCAAGCGCGGCGACTACGTCATCCGCGTCAACAACCGCAAGGTGCTCGACGGCGTGCTGGAGGCGATCGGGCTTGGTGGCGACGAGAACGCTGGCCGCCGGCTGCAGGTGCTGCGGGCGATCGACAAGCTGGACAAGCTGGGCGTCGGGGGGGTTCGTCTGCTTTTGGGCGCCGGGCGCAAGGACGAGAGCGGTGATTTCACCAAGGGCGCCGGGCTGGATAATGCGCAAATCGACGTTGTCATCAGCTATTTCACAGTCATGGCGCAGCATGATCCCGAAAAAATTGTCCAGACACTGGGATCTATCACCCCAGGGCTCAGCAATCTTGTCGAGGAAAGGAAACTCGAACATCTGGGCATAACGAATGCCTCGTTTGTTGAGGGTCTTGCGGAGTTGGAGCAGATAAGAACCATGGTCGCCCAAAGCGGCTACGGTGAGGATCGCATCCGCATCGACCCCTCCGTCGTCCGTGGCCTCGAATATTACACCGGCCCGGTCTACGAGGCCGAACTGCTGGCCGAAATCCCCAATGAAGAGGGAAAAATCGTCCGCTTCGGCTCGGTCGGCGGCGGCGGCCGCTATGACGGGCTCGTCTCGCGCTTCCGTGGCGAGCCGGTGCCGGCGACCGGCTTTTCCATCGGCGTCTCGCGCCTGATGACGGCGCTGAAGAACCTCGGCAAGCTCGACACGTCGGATGTGATCGCGCCGGTCGTCGTGCTCACCATGGACAAGGACACCGAAAGCCTCGGCCGCTACCAGAAGATGGTGGCCGAGTTGCGCGCCGCCGGCATCCGCTCCGAAATGTATCTCGGCGGCGCCGGCATGAAGGCGCAGCTGAAATATGCCGACCGCCGCGGCAGCCCGGTCGCCATCATCCAGGGCGGCGACGAACGCGCCAAGCGCGAGGTGCAGATCAAGGACCTGATTGAAGGCGCGCGGATGTCGGCCGAGATCGCCGACAACGCCGAATGGCGCGCGGCACGGCCGGCGCAGGTGACGGTGGCGGAAAGCGAGCTGGTCGCCGAGGTGAAGAAGATACTGGCGGCGCAGTCCGGGGAGCCGGCGCGTGGCAAGTAGGGCGCCGCTCCCTTCTCCCCTTGTGGGGTCCGAAGGACGGGGCGAGACACGTGGCTCGCCCCAGGGCGGTGGCCGAGCGAAGCTCGGTCGGATGAGGGGTGTTCCAGGGGACGCCAACGCCTCATTTCTTCCAGCACCCCTCATCCGTCTTGGCGCTGCGCGCCAATCCACCTTCTCCCACAAGGGGAGAAGGGAAGGGCGCCTGCCATGACCTCCCGCCCCGCCATCGCATCCGACATCGCCAAGCTCTTCGCCGCGCGCAACACCCATGCCGTCGAGGTCGCGGTGCTGCAGCCGGCCGATCCCTTCCTCGACATGGCCGGAGAGGATTTGCGGCGCCGCATCTTTCTCACCGAAAGCGAGACCGGACAGACGCTTTGCCTGCGGCCGGAATTCACCATTCCGGTCTGCCTCGACCACATCGCCAGCCAGGCCGGTACGCCGCGCCGCTATTCCTATCTCGGCGAAGTGTTTCGCCAGCGCCGCGAGGGCGGCAACGAGTTCTTCCAGGCCGGCATCGAGGATCTTGGTGACCGCGACACGCCGCAGGCTGACGCCCGTTCGCTGGCCGATGCGCATGCGCTGCTTTCGCTGGTGCTGCCCGGCCAGGAACTGGCGGTCACGCTCGGCGACCAGACCATTTTCGAGGCGGTGCTTGCAGCGCTTGGCCTGCCGCGCGGCTGGCGCATGCGGCTGGCGCGGGCCTTCGGCTCGGCGCCGATGCTGGAAGCAGCCCTTGCCGACCTCGCCAATCCGCCGCGCAACAGCCAGCTGGCAGGCGCGGTGGCTGCGCTTGTCCTCGACGGCGATCTGGAAGCTCTTTCGGCCCATATCGCCGGCGGCATGGAACAGGCCGGGCTGTCGGCATCGGCCGGGCGTTCGCCGTCCGAAATCGCGCGGCGGCTGATCGAGAAGGCCGAGCTGCGCAGCGTGCGGCTGTCGAACGAGGCGTTTGCGGCGCTGAAGAGTTTTCTGGCGATCGACGTGCCGCTCGATAACGCCGCCCAGGCGCTCGAAAGCTTTGCAGCCGATGCCGGCCTTTCGCTGGGGGCTGCGCTGGAGAATTTTTCGGCACGCGCCGCGGCAATCGAAGCGCTCGGCCTGCCGGCGAAAACAATCCGCTACGACGCCGCCTTCGGCCGCCCGCTCGATTACTATACCGGCCTGGTTTTCGAGGTCGCGGCGAAGGGCGGCGACCGGCCGCTGGCCGGCGGCGGCCGCTACGACCGGCTGCTGACGCTGCTCGGCGCAAAAACACCGATCCCCGGCGTCGGCTTTTCCGTCTGGCTCGACCGCATCGAGGCACTGCGGGAGAAGGCGCCATGATCACGCTGGCGCTGCCGTCGAAAGGCCGGCTCAAGGAGCAGGCGCTGCAAGTGCTGGCCAAGGCCGGGCTCGCCGTCAGCCTGCCCGGCGACGAGCGCAAATACCGCGCCCGCATCGAAGGCATGGACGGCGTCGAAATAGCGTTCCTGTCCGCCTCAGAGATATCAAGCGAAATCGGCCAGGGCTCGGTCGATCTCGGCATCACCGGCGAGGATTTGTTGCGCGAAAACCTTGCCGATTGCGAGACGCGCGCCGAAATCATCGCCCGCCTCGGTTTCGGCAATGCCGATGTCGTCGTCGCCGTGCCCGACATCTGGCTCGACGTCGACACGATGGCCGACCTCGACGACGTCGCCGCCGATTTCCGCCAGCGCCATGGCCGGCGGCTCCGCATCGCCACCAAATACTGGCGCCTGACCCAGCAGTTCTTTTCGCAAAAGCACGGCATCCAGGTCTACCGCATCGTCGAGAGCCTCGGCGCCACCGAAGGCGCGCCGGCGGCCGGATTGGCCGATATCGTCGTCGACATCACCACGTCAGGCTCGACGCTGCGCGCCAACCATCTCAAGGTGCTGGCCGACGGCCTTATCCTGCGGTCGCAGGCTTGTCTCGTCGCTTCGAGAAAGCAGCGTTCGGCGGCCGACGAGGTGACTTTGCGCGATATTGCGGCCAGGATGGCATCGGTGGAGAGATAGCTTTCGCCGTCGGCGAAGCTGCTTATCTCCCGCCTTGAGGGGGAGATGTCGCCGAAGGCGACAGAGGGGGTCGGTACGTCTTGACGCGACTCTCCTAACGAACAGAACAGGCTGGAGCTCCACGCGAGACGACCCCCTCTGGCCTGCCGGCCATCTCCCCCTCAAGGGGGAGATCAGCAGCTTGGCCGCTGGCGCCTGAAGCAATTTTCTCTAAAGCGCAGCAACGTTGTTCTTGCTTTGTGCCGGCAGCTATGCTACTAATCTCGCTATGGTGCCAATTGGCGCCGACGACCCGCCCGCCGAGGCGGGTTTTTTATTTTCGGCGCCATCCCTCACGTTCCAACCTCCCAACCGTACCATCGACGGGATTTCCACCGTCCTGCCGGGCTGATAGGCTCGGCCTGTCTGCGGAGGACACGGCGATGCCGATCAATCTCGACGAGTTGAAGAATGCAACCAACCTGCGCGGCAAGCGCAGTGGCGGCTCGTTCATTGCGCCGGTCGACGGCACGGCGCATGTCTCGGGCGAGCGCAGCGTGCCGCTGCTCAACCTGACGATCCCGGCGCTGTTTGCCGATACGGTCGGCAAATATGGCACGCTGGATGCCGCCGTCTTCGTCGATCAGGACAAGCGCTTTACCTGGGACGAACTGTCCGAGACCGTCGATGCCCTCGCCGCCGGCTTCCTGGCGCTCGGCCTCGAGAAAGGCGATCGCGTCGGCATCTGGTCGCCGAACCGCTGGGAATGGCTGGTGACGCAATTTGCCACCGCGCGCATCGGCCTGATCCTGGTCAACATCAACCCGGCCTACCGGCTGGTCGAACTGGAATATGCCTTGAACAAGGTCGGCTGCAAGGCGCTGGTCACCGCCGCCACATTCAAGAGTTCTGACTATCTCGGCATGATTGAGACGCTGGCGCCGGAGATCGCAAAGGCTGCGCCCGGCAAGCTCGACGCCAACAAGCTGCCGGCGTTGAAGATCGTCATCCGCATGGACGAGGAGAATTCTGCGGGCATGTTCAATTTCGCTGACGTGCTGGCGATGGCCGGGCGCGACGAGCATGACAAGCTCGACCGGATATCCGGAGGGCTGAAACCGGACGACGCCATCAACATCCAGTTCACCAGCGGCACAACAGGTGCGCCCAAAGGCGCGACGCTGACCCACAACAACATCGTCAACAACGGCAATTTCGTCACCTCGGCAATCAGGCTCACCGTTGACGACCTGCTGTGCATCCCGGTGCCGCTCTATCACTGCTTCGGCATGTCGATGGGCACGATGGGCTGCGTCACCAAGGGCGCGACCATGGTTTTCCCCAGCGAGGGCTTCGATGCTGGCGCCACGTTGAAGGCGGTAGCGACGGAAAGCTGCACCGCGCTTTACGGCGTGCCGACCATGTTCGTCGGCCTGCTCGACCATCCGGATTTCGCCTCCTTCGATCTCTCCAGCCTGCGCACCGGCATCATGGCCGGCTCGCCATGCCCGATCGAGGTGATGAAGAAGGTGGTGTCGCTGATGCACATGGCTGAGGTGACCATCGCCTATGGCATGACTGAGACCAGCCCGGTCTCGTTCCAGAGCAGCGTCGACGATCCCTTGGAAAAACGCGTCTCGACCGTCGGCCGCGTCCATCCTCATGTCGAGGTCAAGGCCATCGACGCCGATGGCGCCACCGTTGCGGTCGGCGCGCCGGGCGAGCTCTGCACGCGCGGCTATTCCGTGATGAAGGGCTATTGGGACGACGAGCAGAAGACCCGCGAGGCGATCGACGCCGACGGCTGGATGCACACCGGCGACCTCGCCACCATCGATACAGAGGGCTATTGCAACATCGTCGGCCGGGTGAAGGACATGGTTATCCGCGGCGGCGAGAACGTCTATCCGCGCGAGGTCGAGGAGTTCCTCTATCGCCACCCCAAGGTCAAGGAGGTGCAGGTGTTCGGCATTCCCGACTCGAAATATGGCGAGGAGCTTTGCGCCTGGATCGTGCTCAAGCCGGGCCAGATCACGACGGAGCAGGAGATCAAGGCGTTCTGCGCCGGCCAGATCGCCCATTTCAAGATCCCGCGCTACATCCGCTTCCGCACCGAGTTGCCGATGACGGTGACCGGCAAGCCGCAGAAATTCCTGATGCGCGAGGCCATGGTGGCGGAGCTTGGGCTGGTAACGCAGAAGACGGCTTGAGCGGGCAGCGCTTCAGGCTTTTCGCAGGGTTCGCAGAAGGGGCTTGCGAAACGGGGTTTGCAAAGGGGCTTGAATGAGTGGTTTCGCACGATCGGCGGTTTCCTATGGAATGCCGCTGGCCGCCCTGGCGATGGCTGTCGCGGTCAAGGCCAGCGGGGTCTCGGTAGACGAAGGGTCGCTGAGCACCAGGATATTTATCGGCGCGCTTTCGAGCGCGATCATGTTCACCACGATTTTCGTGGTGCTCGACCACGCCGAGGCGGTGGCTCGGCGTGTAGGCGAGCCGTACGGCACGTTGGTGCTGACCATTGCGGTGACGGCAATCGAAGTGTCGATCATCGTTTCCATAATGCTGCATGGAGCGAACAACCCGACGCTTGCACGCGAGTCCGTCTTCTCGACGGTGATGATCACCTCCACCGGCGTTGTCGGCATGTGTCTCACGCTTGGCGGCTGGCGTCATCGCAAGCAGGCAATCGTCCGCCAGGGGACCAGCGCCTATCTGGCGGTTCTGGTCGCGCTCAGCGTCATGACGCTTATTCTGCCGACCTACACGCGAACCACGGATCCTGGCACATTCTCGGCGGCTCAACTTGGCTTTGTCAGCGTCCTTTCAGTGCTGCTTTATGCCGGTTTTCTGTTCGCGCAGACTGTCCGCCACCGGGACGATTTCATCGACGGACAAGCGCACGGCATTTCGACGCGAACCGACGCTCACGAAAGCCTCGCCGCCAGCGCCGTGCTCCTGCTGATCGGGCTGATCGGCATTGTCATGCTGGCCGAGCAAGTCGCCGCAAGCGTCGAAGATGCGCTCATCGCCTACCAGGTGACCCAGGCCGACGCCATTGTCGGCGCAATGATCGCCGGGCTGGTCTTGATGCCGGAGGCCATTTCAGCGGTTCGTGCCGCACTCAACAACGAGCTGCAGCGCGGCTTGAATGTCGCGATGGGTTCGGCTTGCGCCACAATCGGTTTGACAATACCGGGAATCGCCGCCGCCAGCCTGCTGACCGGAAGAGGGCTGACCCTGGGGCTGCCGTCGACCGACACGGTGCTTTTGATTCTGGCGCTTTTCATATGCAATGTAAGCTTTAGCACGGAGAGAACGACGTTCTTGACCGGCTTGGTGCATCTGGTGGTGTTTTTTACTTATGTGTTTTTGATATTTGTGCCGTGAGGGCGTGGGGCGAGGTGAGCTTGCCCGCTCAATGTGCGGTCGAACACGCCGCTGTCATGCATGGATTAATGTAGCACAACGTCAGAAGAACAAGGCCGCCAGACGTTAGAAACAGCTAATGACAGGACCGAGCCAGAAGCCGTGCTAGAGATCGCTATCGATTGAATGTCGCCTACTGTTGCGAGGCCCCATTGACTCAACGATTATCGGATTTCGACATTGGCTTGCTGCTGACACTAGACGCGCTGTTGAAGCACCAGAACGTCACCCATGCGGCGTCGAGATTGAACATCACCCAATCCGCTTTGTCGGCCCGCCTGACCCGGCTGCGCCAGTTGCTGAACGATCCACTCTTCACCACGGCGGCGTCCGGACGGGGGATGACCCCCACGCCTCACGCCCTGGCGCTTGAGGCCGAACTCACGCGCCTGCTCGAGCGGTTGAGCGATTTTGTGAATACCGCCCATCTGTTCGACCCTGCGACAAGCAAACGTGTCTATCGCATTGCCGCAACGGACAATCCGGCGGCGATCCTGGCTCCGGACCTCATTCCGCGGTTCAAATCCCAAGCTCCCAACGCAAAGGTCGCTTTTACAGTGCCCAACAAGCCGAGGATCGTCGAGCACCTGGAGCAGGGCGACGTCGATCTCTTCATCGGGGCCGCGGAAGACGGCTCGGGTGGTCTGATCGGGCAAAAACTGTTCGAAGAGGAATTCGTCACGGCCCAGCGGCACGGCCATCCACGGGGCAAGGGACCAATTGCCTTGGACGAGTTCTGTGCCCTCGACCATCTGCTCATTTCGACGAGCGGCGGGCACTTTGCAGGGATGATCGATGACGCGCTTGCGGAGATTGGCCGCGAGCGCAACGTGACGGTCTCCATCCAGAGCTACGCCCTGGCCCCCCTCGTTCTGGCGAACAGCGATCTGATCTGCACTCTGCCCCGGCGTTTCCTGAGGCGCTTCGCTCAGGTCCTTGATCTGTTCGAAGCGCCCTTGGTACTTTCGCCGTTCGCCATGAACCTGTTCTGGCACCCGAGGATGCGCAGTGACCTTGCGCACATGTGGCTGCGCAAGCTGGTGATGCAAAGCGCTCGCAGCAGTCACGAAGAGTAGTGGCCGGACGCCGCGCACCCGTTCCGGCCACCCCATGTCGTGCAATCAGAATTTTTGAAGCAGGTAGTCGCCGACCTTGTCGGCAGCGGGGTCGAACAGTGTATCGAGTCGCGAGTTCAGCACGTAGATGTCATCGCCCACAATCGCGGCGGCCGTCGGCATCGACATGATGCTGGTTTCCTGCCGGACGACTGTTGCCGAGGCCCACCCGTCGGTGGAAACCAGTTCGACGGTACGACCCACGCCAAGGTTCTGCACGATGACGAGGTGCTGGTCATCGATCAGCTGAATGCCATCGGCACCCGTCAGGGGCTCGGGCAGTTTCACCAGTTCGACCTTGCCGGGATCGGCGATACTGACGCGAAACAGCTCACCCGTATTGTATTTGCCAACGAGCAGATAACCGTCCTTGTGCCAGGCGATGCCATTCAGGTTGAAGCCATCGCCATCCTTGAAGCGCGGGTCCTGCGCAAAGGTCGTCGCCTTGCCTGCCGTATCGATCCGGTAGATGATCGGGGCAAAGCTGTCGGTCACATAAGCGTTTCCATCGGCGTCGAGCGCGATATCATTGGCAAAATGCGTGCCTTCGCTAAGGTTGCCTAGATCGTAGTAGGCCCGAGGCTGGCCGGTCGTGGCATCGTATGTGGCCACCCCCGCAAGCTTGCCCTGGGTCGTCGCATTGGTGCGATCGCCGACGCCCGGATCGGAGTTCGTCACCCAGAGCGTATTGCGCTTGTCGTCGACTAGCAGGCCCGCCGTGGAAACCAATTTCGCGTCGTTGACGAACCCCGTGTACTTCCCAGCTTCGTCGACTTTCGCCACTAGGCCATGACGCACCGAGCCGACCATGAAGGTGTCCTGCTTGGCCGACCACGAGATGCTTTCCGGATAACTCTCATCGGAGGTGAACGAGATACCCTGAGCCGTGGAGCCGGCCATCGATGGCGATGCAAAACTGAAGAAAGCTATGGCGGCGACGCCAGCCAATAGAGAGCGAGAGATCATGATTGGGGTTCCTTTCGATCGGTTGATGTCACCGCTCTAGAACCCCGCGCGCGCCTTGAGAAATCGCCTTGCACGATGGGACCAATTAATCATCTTCATGAGTTTGGTACTTGCGAAAATCGAAAACCATCCCACCACCTGACCAGCCATGAACGGGCTCGATACCACCAATCCGTGAGATCGATTGGCGCGCTGTTGGGCAAACCAGCATGTTCCGGGCGCTTCAACATCAGCAGGTGGCAATTGGCCGGACTGGGTAGATGTTCAACGATGGGACGGAAAAACATGCTCAATCTGTATTTTCATGCCACGCCGAATTCGATGAAGGTGGCGGTCCTGCTGGAAGAACTGGAACTGCCCTTCGACGTCTCGCCGATCGATATCTTCAAAGGCGAACAGCACGAGCCCGAATTCAGGGTGATCAATCCTAACGGCAAGGTTCCGGCGATGGTCGACGGGGATGTGACTATCTTCGACTCCCATGCCATCCTCCTCTACCTCGCCGAGAAGCACGGAAAGTTTCTTCCCAGCGAGCTGAAGAGCAAGGCCGTCATGCTGTCATGGCTGCAGTTCGTGGCAACGGGCCTGTCGCCGTTTTCCGGCCAGGCGATCCACTTCCTTCACTACGCTCCGGAAGACATCGCCTATGCGAAAAATCGTTACGTGAAGGAAGTCGAGCGACACTATTCGGTTCTGGACCATCGCCTTGGGCAGGCTCGATATCTGGCAGGCGACGAATACACAATCGCAGACATGGCACTTTGGGGCTGGGCCGCCTCGGCCGGATATGTATTCGGCGAGAAAGGCCTTGGCGACTATCCCAATGTCATGCGCTTCATGGATGAAGTGACCAAGCGCCCCGCCGTTCAGCGCGCCTTGGATATGAAGGCGAAACATACCTTCAAGGCCGAACTCGACACCGAAACACGTCGCGCCATGTTCCCGCAAAACGAGACTGTTGCCGCCTGATATATGCAACCGGCAGGGTCTGCTGTCGGTGGATTTCGAGCGCCCCTGCTGGCCGGGCTCAGTGCGACGTCGGCGCTGGGTGCCTTTGTAATGCAGCGCAACGGCAGCCTGGGCGGCCCACCGATATTGGACGACGCTAATCAACTTCGATGGACCGACTTCGACCGTCGCACGAACGTCCGCTGTGGAGAAGCGACATGAAGGTCCACTTATGTGAAGGCTTCCGGACGCCGGCCCCGGCGCGCGGCACCGCCCACGGAAGGGCCGGCATCCGAAACCCTTCACAACACCAGACCGTCCGTTGGATGGTACGGCGCACCTCACCCCGCCAGCACCGCCGCCTCCAACCCGCGGATGATCTTCGCCAGCTCGACACATTCATCGCGCCGGACCTTGTTGCGGCGCCGCCATGGCGGCCGCATGGATCGCAGATCTTTACCCTCAGCGGAACCGACACGCCATGCAGCCGGTTAAATCGGTATGAAGCTTCCGACCACCAATGCAAGGCTGCGTCATGAGCATTCTGCAAAGCATGAAGAAAACTGTCGAGCAGGTCACCGGTATCGCTAGACCGGACAGGCGAGAGGTTCCCGATCTCCTGAGGCCGCGCAGACCGAATGCATTTCTGTTCAAGGATGATGGCCTGGTGCCCAACCATCCGTTCTGGCCGCTTGTCGTCTATCGCGGCGCTGTGAAGTTGCCCGAAGACTTCGATCCGGCGGCCGTCATGGAGGCGCTTTTCGAAGCGAATGGATGGGGGGATAGCTGGCGCAATGGCATCTACGATTACGTTCACTACCACTCGCGAATCCACGAGGTGCTCGGGGTTGCGCGCGGGACGGCCAAAGTCCGGTTCGGCGGCAACAAGGGACGGACGCTGTCGCTGAAGGCCGGCGACGTCGCGGTTCTTCCGGCCGGCACCGGGCACCAACGCATTTCCGCGTCCGACGATTTTTTAGTCGTCGGCGCCTATCCTCCATCCGGCACCTATGACGAATGTACGACTGCTGCGGAGCACGCCAAGGCGGTCGTAACGATACCCAGGGTTGGCCGTCCGCGGAAGGATCCTGTCTATGGAGGCAAAGGCCCGTTGCTCGCAGCCTGGAACAGAGATTGAAGCCGTTTCACTCGAAGGGGCTTGCGAGTTCGCTTCGGGGCTAAAACCAGGCCTTTTGCCAACATACCCTGCTCAAGCCGCCAGCACTGCCTCATCCAATCCCCGAATGATCTTCGCCAGTTCGACGCACTCGTCGTGGCGGACCTTGTTGCGCCGCCACGCCAGGCAGATCGTGCGTTGCGGCATCGGCTCCTGGAACGGCACGATCTTCAAATCGCGCATGGCGCTGGCCGGTCCTGCCGCCATTTCCGGGACGAGCGTGACGCCGAGCCCGTGCGCCACCATCTGCAGCAGCGTCGTCAGGCTGGTCGCGCCGTAGCTTGCCATCGCCACCGGCCGCACGCTGCCGCAGACGGCGAGCGCCTGTTCGCGCAGGCAATGACCTTCTTCCAGCAGCATCAGCCTTTCCAGCGCCGGGCTTTCCGGTGGCACTGGCGGCGAGGCGAAGGCGGGATCGCCGGCCGGCACGGCAAGGAAGAACCGGTCGGAGAAAAGCGGCTCTGTGACCAGGCCGGGATAGTTCAGCGGCAGTGCCGCGACGAAGGCGTCGAGCTTTCCCGAACTGGTGTCATCGACCAACGACGCGGTCACCGCCTCGCGCAATTCGAGCTGCAAGGCCGGGAAATGCCGTTTCAGCTCCGGCAGCACATGCGGCAGCAGATAGGGCGCCACCGTCGGGATGATGCCGAGCCGGAAGCGTCCCTCCATCGCCGGGCGGCCGCGCCGGGCCGTCGCCTCGACGTCGCGGATGTCGGCAAGAATGCGCTCGATGCGCGGCAGCAAGGCCTGCGCCTCGTCGGTCATGCGCGCCGATTTGCCGCCGCGCTCGAACAGCTGGCAATTGAGCCGCAGCTCCATCTCGGCGATCTGCGAGGACAGCGCCGGCTGGCTGACGCCGGCGAGCTTCGCCGCGCGGCCGAAATGCAGCGTCTGCGCCAGCGCTTCGAAATAATGCATCTGCCGGACGGTCAGGCCAATCATAAGGAAAACCTATCGCAACAAACAGGAAAGGCAATTTGTTTTTATCGGCAAGGCGGCCTAGTCTGGAACCATTCCAGAGTGGTGCGGCTCGAGGCCCGCCCGGAAATTCAGCAAATCGGAGGCAAAGATGGACGCGAAAACCGACGACAACAGCGCCGGCAAATGCCCGGTCGCACATGGATCGGCCGGCAGGACCAACCGTGACTGGTGGCCAAACCAGCTTGACCTTGCCGTTCTCCACCAGCAGTCGAGCCTCTCGGACCCGATGGGCGAGGACTTCGACTACGCCATGGAATTCAAGAGCCTCGATCTCTATGCGGTGATCAAGGACCTGCACCAGGTGATGACCGATTCGCAGGATTGGTGGCCGGCCGATTTCGGCCATTACGGCCCGCTCTTCATCCGCATGGCCTGGCACAGCGCCGGCACCTATCGCATCGGCGACGGCCGTGGCGGCGCCGGCGCCGGCCAGCAGCGTTTCGCGCCGCTCAACAGCTGGCCGGACAACGCCAATCTCGACAAGGCGCGTCGGCTGCTGTGGCCGATCAAGCAGAAATACGGCAGGAAAATCTCCTGGGCCGACCTGTTGATCCTCACCGGCAACGTCGCGCTGGAATCGATGGGCTTCAAGACCTTCGGCTTCGCAGGCGGCCGCGCCGATGTCTGGGAGCCAGAGCAGGACGTGGACTGGGGATCGGAAACCAAATGGCTCGGCGACGAGCGCTATTCCGGCGACCGCGAACTTCGGGGCCATCTCGGCGCCGTGCAGATGGGGCTGATCTACGTCAACCCGGAAGGGCCGAATGGCAAGCCCGATCCATTGGCCTCGGCACGCGACATCCGTGAAACCTTCGCCCGCATGGCCATGAACGACGAGGAGACCGTGGCGCTCATCGCCGGCGGTCACACTTTCGGCAAGACCCACGGCGCCGGTGATGCATCGCTGGTCGGAGCGGAGCCGGAAGGCGCCGGCATCGAGGCGCAGGGCCTCGGCTGGTCGAGCAAGCATGCCACCGGCATTGCCGGCGACGCCATTACCTCGGGCCTCGAGGTGACCTGGACCACGACCCCGACCAAGTGGAGCAACAACTTCTTCGATAATCTGTTCAACTACGAATGGGAGCTGACCAAGAGCCCGGCCGGCGCCCATCAGTGGACGCCGAAGGGCGGCGCCGGTGCAGGCTCCGTGCCGGACGCGCACGATCCGTCGAACCGCCGCGCGCCGGCGATGCTGACCACCGACCTCGCTTTGCGCGTCGATCCGGCCTATGAGAAGATCTCGCGGCGTTTCCATGAGAATCCGGATCACTTCGCCGACGCCTTCGCGCGCGCCTGGTTCAAGCTGACCCACCGCGACATGGGTCCGGTCGTCCGCTATCTCGGCCCGCTCGTTCCGAAGGAAGAGCTGATCTGGCAGGATCCCATCCCGGCCATCGATCACGAGCTGGTCAGCGAGCAGGATATCGCCTCGCTGAAGGCGAAGATCCTGGCCTCTGGCCTGTCCGTTTCCGAACTGGTCTCGACCGCCTGGGCCTCGGCCTCGACTTTCCGCGGCTCCGACAAGCGCGGCGGCGCCAACGGCGCCCGCATCCGCCTGGCGCCGCAGAAGGACTGGGACGTCAATCAGCCGACCGAACTGTCGAAGGTGCTTGCGCGGCTCGAAGCCATCCAGAGCGCGTTCAATGCCGGGCAGACAGGCGACAAGAAGGTCTCGCTTGCCGACCTGATCGTTCTCGGCGGCGTCGCCGCGGTCGAGAAGGCAGCGAAAGACGGCGGCCATGACGTGGAGGTGCCTTTCACGCCAGGCCGCATGGACGCCTCGCAGGAACAGACGGATGTCCAGTCCTTCGCCGCGCTCGAGCCGAAAGTCGATGGCTTCCGCAATTATGTCAGGGGCAACCAGCCGATGTCGATCGAAGCGATGCTGGTCGATCGGGCGCAGCTGCTGACCTTGACGGCGCCGGAGATGACGGTGCTCGTCGGCGGGTTGCGGGTGCTCGGCGCCAACGCCGGCAAGTCGAAGCACGGGGTGTTCACCGACAGGCCGGGCACGTTGACCAACGATTTCTTCGTCAACCTGCTCAGCATGAACACGGTCTGGGATCCGGCCGCCGGCTCCGATGAAATCTACGAAGCGCGCGACCGCAAGACCAAGGCGGTCAAGTGGACCGGCACCCGCGCCGACCTGATCTTCGGCTCGCACGCGCAGTTGCGTGCGCTTGCCGAGGTCTACGGGTCGGCGGATGCCGGGCAGAAGTTCGTTCGGGATTTCGTCGCGGCCTGGACCAATGTGATGAACGCCGATCGCTTCGATCTTGCCCAATCCTGAGGGCGGCAAGTGATGCTCTAACAAAAATAGGCGCGGGCCTCGGCCCGCGCCTTTTTGTATTGAAGCCTTCGAGAAGTCAGTCCTTCTCGAAGATACCGGCCTTGGCGACCACGCCGGCAATGGCGCCGCCGATCAGCGGCGCGACGATGAACAGCCACAGCTGGCCGATCGCCGCAGTTCCCGAAAACAGCGCCGGGCCGATCGAACGGGCCGGGTTGAGCGATGTGCCGGTCACCGGAATGATGGCGAAGTGCAGCGCTGCCAGCGTCAGGCCGATGACCAGCCCGGCGAACGCCGTCGTGTGCTTGGCGTTGGTGACGCCGAGGATCACCGTGACGAAGGTGAAGGTTCCGATCAGCTCCCACAGGAAGGCCGAGCTGACGCCCCATTTCGTCACGTCCCAGCCATTGGCGCCGAAGCCGCCAGTATGGCCGCCGACCTGTCCGGAGACGATGATCCACAGTGCCAGCGACGCGATGATGGCGCCGATGATCTGCGCGATCCAGTAAGGAATGACGTCCTTGGCCGGCATCCGCCCGGCAAGAAAGACGCCGAGCGTCACCGCCGGATTGAGATGCGCCCCCGAAATCGGGCCGATCGCATAGGCCGCCGCAATCAGGCCGATGCCGAACGCCAGACCGATACCTTCCTGGCCAAGCGGCAGCGCGCCGCCGAAGCCGCCCGTCACCACCGAAGCCGTGCCGATGAACACCAATAGAAACGTGCCTAGAACTTCCGCCAGATAAGTCTTCATTGCCCTCTCCTCGTATCGACCCGCGGCTCCGCCTTTTCTGCGACGCGAATCACCGCGCAAAGAGTATTCGCAACCGGAAAACTTGCAAAGCAGCGCAGTTGCGCAGCTGGCGTGCTTGTGCGCGCCGGGCATGTACATTAGATGTATATAATATGTACTGATCGAATTCTTTGATTTAGCCCAGGCCGACGCCCGCTTGGTCGGGGCGGCTCGCGATGCACGAATCCACATTCGCCACCCTCCGCATGGATCGTCTCGCCGTCGGGGAACAGAACTGTTTCAATCAGGACACGAAAAGCTCTAAGAGCAGGGCCGGATTTAATTTGCTGGGTAATGGAAGACGATAATGAGACTGGGCGGGCGGCTGGCGGCAGCCATCGAAGTGCTTGATGACATTGGCCGGCGTCACCGGCCGGTGGCCGATGTGCTGAAGGACTGGGGCCTGTCGCACCGCTTCGCCGGCGGCGGCGACCGCGCCGCGATCGGCAACATCGTCTATGACGCGCTGCGCCGCAAGCGCTCCGCCGGCTGGCTGCTCGGCGAGGACACGCCGCGCGCCATCGGCTTCGGCGCGCTGCTGCTCGAATGGGGCCAGACGGCGCAGTCGCTGAACGAGGCGCTCGAGGGCGACAAGTTCGCGCCGCCGCTGCTGAACGCCGACGAATTGAAAACGCTCGGCGGTCGCCGACTCGCCGACGCGCCGCCCGCGGTGCGGGCAGACGTCCCCGATTGGTGCATGCCGCTTTTCGAACGGGCGTTTGGCACAGCCTGGGTGGAAGAGGGTGCCGCTCTCGCGACACGCCCACCGCTCGACCTCAGGGTCAATACCCTGAAGGCCGATCGCCCAAAGGTATTGGCGGAATTGGCGGAGACCGGCGCCAAGGCTGCACGGATCGCGCCGCATGGCATCCGCATCCCGCCGATCGAAGGCGACGGCAGGCACCCGAACGTGCAGGCCGAACCGGCCTTTCAGAAAGGCTGGTTCGAGGTTCAGGACGAGGGCTCGCAGATAGCCGCCGAACTGGCCGGCGCCGAGCCTGGAATGCAGGTGCTCGACTTTTGCGCCGGCGCCGGCGGCAAGACGCTGGCGCTGTCCGCGGGGATGGACAATCGCGGCCAGATCTTCGCCCACGATGCCGAGAAGGCAAGGCTGGTGCCGATCTTCGACCGCATCCGCCGTTCGGAAAACCGCAATGTGCAGATCGTCACCAAGCCGGCGGAGCTGGCGCCGCTCGGCAAGCACATGGATATCGTCCTGATCGATGCGCCTTGCACCGGCAGCGGCACGTGGCGGCGCCGGCCGGATGCCAAATGGCGGCTGACGCAAAGGCAGCTCGACGCCCGCAAGGGCGAGCAGGAGACGATCCTCGATGCCGCCAAGGACTTCGTCAAACCCGGCGGCCTGCTGGTCTACATCACCTGTTCGGTGTTCGACGAGGAAAATGGCGACCAGGTTTCAGCGTTCCGCGACCGCCATCCCGGCTTTGTCCCGGTCGATCACCGCCAGCTCTGGGACGGTCGTTTTCCGGGCCACGAAGCGGCAGTGCGTATCGGCGCTGCGGGCGGCATTTCGCTGTCGCCGGCGCTGAGCGGCACCGACGGCTTTTACTTCTGCGCGCTGCGCCGGGCCGGCTGAACGTTTGCCATCGATACAGGGTTGAGCCAAATGCTGCAGTGCAGCATTTGCGATTGCCTGCCGCCCACCCCTCTGCGATAAATGCCGCTGCAATAAGATTTGTCGAGAAACGAAGGGCGACGGCCATGGCAGCAAAGATCGTTCCTGCTCCGGATTATGAGGACCGCGTCAGAACGTCCTTCGCGCGCCAGAATGCGATGACGACGATTGGCGCAGAACTGACGTTGGTGACGCCCGGCATCATCGAGATCGAAATGCCCTATTCGGCGGCACTGACCCAGCAGCACGGCTTTCTCCATGCCGGCGTCATTTCGACGGCTCTCGACTCGGCCTGCGGCTATGCGGCATTCTCGCTGATGCCGGAAAATTCCGGCGTGCTGACGATCGAGTTCAAGGTCAATCTGCTGGCGCCGGGCCGGGGCGAGCGCTTCCTGTTCCGCGGCTCTGTGACCAAGCCCGGCCGCACCATCATCGTCGCCGATGGCCAGGCCTATGCGTTCGCCACCGACGGCGAGGCCAAGCTGATCGCCACAATGACCGGAACGATGATGACGGTGCTCGGCCGCGACGGCATCGAGGGCTGAGGAACGGGCAGGGAGGATGGACCATCATGGCCGGTAAAACATCTGGTGAGCTCGCCCTGGTCTCCGGCAAGTCCGTTCTCTTCGTCATGGCTGCCGAGGCCGAATACGGACCGCATTTGCAGCGGCTGTTCACACCGCTGATGACCGGCGTCGGGCCGGTCGAGGCCGGCGTCGGACTCAGCGCCGAACTGTCCCGACTGAACGCCGAAAAGGCGCTGCCGGATCTCGTCGTGTCGCTCGGTTCGGCGGGCAGCCGCACGCTGGAGCAGACGGAAATCTACCAGGCCGTTTCAGTCGCCTATCGCGACATGGATGCCTCGCCCTTGGGGTTCGAGAAGGGCGCCACGCCGTTTCTCGACCTGCCGGTGAGCGTGCTGCTGCCGTTCAGGATACCGGGCATCGGGCAGGCGACGCTTTCGACCGGGGCGGGAATAGTCACCGGCGCCGCTTACGACGCGATCGCCGCGGATATGGTCGACATGGAGACCTTCGCCTGCCTGCGCGCCTGCCAATTGTTCGGCGTGCCGCTTATCGCCCTGCGCGGCATTTCCGACGGGGCAGCCGATCTCAGACATGTCGGCGACTGGACGGAATATCTGCACGTCATCGACGAAAAGCTTGCCGGGGCGGTGCAACTTTTGGAACGGGCGATCGCGTCTGATGCGCTGCAGTTTTGACCTGTTGCATGAAGATGCGGAATCGGAGTGAGAGAGACGCCTCACAACCCATTGCGCCGACTCGTTTCTTTCTCTAAACGCTCGCCATGAAAACAGCCAATCATCCCGACACCGTCCTGATTGTCGATTTCGGCAGCCAGTTCACGCAGCTGATCGCCAGGCGCATCCGCGAGGCCGGCGTCTTTTCCGAGATCGTGCCTTTCCAGTCGGCCGCGGCGGCGTTCAAGCGCATCAATCCGAAGGCGGTGATCCTGTCCGGCGGCCCGGCCTCGACCAGCGACATCGGCAGTCCGCGCGCGCCGCAGATCGTCTTCGACGCCGGCGTGCCGGTGCTCGGCATCTGCTACGGCCAGATGGCGATGTGCGTGCAGATGGGCGGCGTCGCCGAAAGCTCCGACCACCGCGAATTCGGCCGCGCCTTCGTCGAGATCGCCAAGGACAGCCCGTTGTTCGAGGGCCTGTGGGCGCCCGGTCAGCGCCATCAGGTGTGGATGAGCCATGGCGACCGCGTCATCTCCTTGCCCAAGGGGTTCGAGGTGCTCGGAAAATCGGAGGGCTCGCCCTTCGCCATTTTCGGCAATGTCGAGCGCAAAATGTACGGCATCATGTTCCACCCCGAAGTGGTGCATACGCCCGACGGCGCCAGGCTGCTCCGCAACTTCGTCCACAACATCGCCGGCATCGAAGGCGACTGGACGATGCGCGCTTACCGCGAGCACGCGATCGAGACGATCCGCAAACAGGTCGGCAAGGGCAAGGTCATCTGCGCGCTGTCGGGAGGCGTCGATTCCTCGGTCGCGGCTTTGCTGATCCACGAGGCGGTCGGCGACCAGCTCACCTGCATCCTCGTCGACCACGGGCTGATGCGCAAGGACGAGGCGGCGGGCGTGGTGGAGATGTTTCGCCACCACTACAATCTGCCCCTCATCCTGGTCGACGCTTCAGACCGTTTTATCGGCGCACTTGAGGGCGAGTCGGACCCGGAAAAGAAGCGCAAGACCATCGGCCGGCTGTTCATCGAAGTGTTCGAGGAAGAGGCCAAGAAGCTTGGCGGCGCCGATTTCCTGGCGCAAGGCACGCTCTATCCCGACGTCATCGAAAGCGTCTCCTTCACCGGCGGCCCGTCGGTGACGATCAAGTCGCACCATAATGTCGGCGGCTTGCCCGAGCGTATGAACATGCAGCTGGTCGAGCCGCTGCGCGAATTGTTCAAGGACGAGGTGAGGGCGCTCGGCAAGGAGCTCGGCCTGCCCGACAGCTTCATCGGCCGGCATCCGTTCCCCGGTCCCGGTCTCGCCATCCGCTGCCCGGGCGGCATCACCCGCGAAAAGCTGGAGATCCTGCGCGAGGCCGACGCCATCTATCTCGACGAGATCCGCAAGGCCGGCCTCTACGACGCCATCTGGCAGGCCTTCGCCGTGCTGCTGCCGGTGCAGACCGTCGGCGTGATGGGCGACGGCCGTACCTACGAGTTCGTCTGCGCGCTGCGCGCCGTCACCTCGGTCGACGGCATGACAGCGGATTTCTACCACTACGACATGGCATTCCTGGGAGCAGCCGCCACCCGCATCATCAACGAAGTGCGCGGCATCAACCGCGTCGTCTACGACGTGACGAGCAAACCCCCAGGTACAATCGAGTGGGAGTGACGGGAGCGTAGTTTCGGATACTGCGGGAAACTGTGTCGTAGTGTAGGCGGTTCACACATCTCGATAGATACGTGTCCGCTTGTGAGACTTTGTGCTCGGTCAGCTTCAGAGCGACTCCCATAAGATAGCAGACATTCCTGCTTGGTCGGCATGATCGCGAAAGATGCGGGGCTGCATCCCTTGACCAATCTCATGCCATTCCCTATATAATTGAGCATCCACTCACTCAATATCGTTAGACGGAAATATGGCGCGTCCCCTCAGTGAAGAAAAGCGACAGGCACTGCTCGATGCAGCGGCCGAGTTCGTCGCCAACCTGGGCACAGGCGCGTCCACGGCCAAGATCGCAAAGGCTGCTGGCGTGTCTGAGGGAACGCTGTTCACTTACTTTCCAACCAAGGACGATCTGCTCAACCAGCTCTTTCTCGAGATCGAGGCCGACTTGGTAGAGATGATGCTGGCCCCATATCCGGCGGACGCCTCCCCCAAAGACCGACTATTTGTGGTCTGGAACCGTCTGATTGACTGGGGACTGGCTCACGCCACAGCGCGCAAGGCCCTTCGCCAGCTGAAGGTGTCAGATCGCGTGACGGCGGAAAGCCGGAACCGGTGCCACGCTATGCTGCGAGATGCGCGGACGATGGTGGAAGAGTGTCTCGCCGGCCATGCCGCGCCTGACAGGATCGCCTTCTACATCGATACCATTCTCTTCGACTTGGCTGACATCAGCATCAATGCGGTCACGGCCAGACCCCAGGAAAGTGACGCCATCCGCCAGGCCGGGTTCGACCTGTTCTGGAAGGGGTCTGCCGCCTGAGTTTTAACCGATAAATGAGCATGTAAGCACTCACACATAAGGATCGAAGATGTCGAATAGTAAGGGTTTCACCGAAGCCAACGTCCCCAAACAGACGGGAAAAAGCTTCATCGTCACCGGCGCCAACGCCGGCGTAGGATTCGAAATCGCGCGGGTGCTTGCCGCCAGGGGCGCGCGCGTCCTGCTTGGCTGCCGCGAGCAGACCAGGGCGCAGGATGCCATCGCGCGGATCAAGCGGATCACGCCGAACGCCGATCTCGTCTGGTTGCCGCTCGACCTCGGTGACCTCGACAGTGTTCGCACCGCAGCCGAGATCGCCGCGAAGGAGCCACGGATCGATGCGCTCATCAACAATGCCGGGATCATGAACCCGCCGCTGACGCGCACGAAGCAGGGGTTCGAATCGCAGTTCGGCGTCAATCATCTCGGCGTGTTCGCGCTCACCTCGCTGCTCCTGCCTAAACTTGCGGAGACCCCGGGAGCGCGGGTGGTCGTGACCTCCAGCGTCGCGCATCTGAAGGCCAAGATCGACTGGGACGACCTCAACGCCGACAAGAGCTACATCAAGAACGATCGCTACGGCGCCAGCAAGCTGGCCAGCGCGCTGTTCTTCTTCGAACTGGATCGTCGCCTGCGCGCGGCGAAGTCGCCCGTCACAGCAATCGGCGTCCACCCTGGAGTCGCCGCCACAAGTCTTGGCCGTCACATGGGGCTGATCCAGATCGTAGGCCCAATCGTCGGCCTGTTGCTCAATAGCGCCGACAAGGGCGCGTGGCCGGCACTTCTGGCTGCAACCGGCAAGGTGAAGCCCGGAGGCTATTACGGTCCCACCGGCTTTGGCGGAATCCGCGGTGTAGCCGGCGAAGCAAAGCGCGCGCCGCACGCCGAAGATCCCGCGCTCGCGAAGCGGCTCTGGGACGTCTCCATCGCCATGACCGGCATCGATCCAGGCTTGCCGGCCACCTTACTTCACGGCGACACGGTGCGTCAGGCCCTCGTGTAGGCTTGCTCTGGGGCGCGGATTGGACGAGCCTCGCCCGGGCGACGAAACCTTGCTACAAGAGACATGACGGTACTTTTCCGCTGGTAGTGGAGCGGCTCCCAGCCGCTAAAAATCGGTTCTCAGAGGCAATCGACTTCGATAGATACCGAAACCGTGCGAAAAATATTCAGTGAAAAATCTGTTTAAAATCAACAGCGTAGATTTTTGACGGCCCCATGTCGGCTTATCATCATCTAAACTGAGGAAATTTCGAGCGAAATCAGCTACTTATGGTCCGTCCGAACAATCGAGTGGGAATGAGGGGGAGTACCGTGGCGGCGCCCATACCCCGTCGGGCCCACCCCAACCTTCGCGACTTTGTGGCCTTCAAATATTCGGCCGCGCGCTGCTCGAAGAAGTTAGCGCGCGACCAGTTCTCGGCGTCGATCACACGACCGTAGATTCGATTACTGCTCCTTCTTGAACAAATCCTGGAAGATGAGCTGGCCCCAAGTGCGGCCGCGTGCGTGCACCAGCGCGCCACCCTCGTTGAGCTTTCCCAGCTTGACGGGTGCGAACCCGAGTTGTTTGGCCAGGCCGCCACGGGAGCGATCGCGTCCTCGTCGTCGCTCGACAGAAAGACGACCCGGTGGCCGCCCTCGACGATCGGATCGGCAGCCAGGGTGGCCGCAACCAGGTGATTGAAACCTTTCACGAATTTGGCGCCGGTGAACGCCTTCGCGACGAAGGCGGAGGACGGGAGACCGTCCAGCTCTTCAGGCACTGGAAACACGTTCGTCGCGTCGATGACTGTCTTGCCTTCCCAGCTCGGCAGAGCCTTCGCAACTTCGCGATGCTCTCCGAACGGGACTGCCAAGATGATTGTGTCGGCCTCGAGTGCATCCCGCAGCGACTTGGCGACGACCCTGGGTCCAATCGCCCGAGCCTGCGGCGCCAACGCCTCGGGCGGCCGGCGGCTCGCGACGGCCACGTCGATGTTTTTACGGGCGAAGGCGCGGGCGAGGGCGTGGCCTATCTTACCGAATCCTACAATTGCGTAGCTCATAATGCTTCTCCGATCCGTGTTGGTATTGATTTCCCCGGCCTTCAACGGCGCTGGGTTATTCGTTCCGCTGTGTGGCGACCTTTGCGTGGTCGTTCCACCATGGACACGCTAGTTCCCGCCGGTCAGCCGCTTCCCGCGATCCGGCGCGATTTCAGATGGCCGAGAAGCCGCCATCGACAGACAACTCCACCCCATTCACGAAGCTCGAATCGTCGGAAGCAAGAAACAGCGCGGCCGTCGCAATTTCCTCAGGACGCCCCATCTTTCCCCGCGGGATCAGGGATTCGAACATCTGCTTCGCCTCCTCGGTGAGAACTTGGTCCTGCATCGGTGTGGCGATCGGCCCCGGGTGCAGCACGTTCACCCGGATATTCCTGCCCTTCAGTTCGTTGAGCCACCCGCGTGCGAATGCGTGCAACGCCGCCTTGCTCGCCGCATACACGCTGTAACCAGGAAAACCTTTCACCGAAGCAACTGACCCGGTCATGAAGATCGATCCGCCATCGTTGAACAGCGGCAACGCCTTTTGCACCGTGAACAGTGTGCCGCGCGTATTCAGGCCGAAGGTCGCATCGAAATGCTGCTCGGTAATCTCGCCCAGTGGGACGGCTTCGCCCGTGCCGGCGCTCGCGTACAGGACGTCGATCTTGCCCTTTTCCCGCTTGACTGTATCGAACAGGCGGTCGAGGTCGTCGAGATTGGCCGCGTCGCCGCGCACGCCGGTCACGTTCCGGCCGATCAGCTTGATCGCCTCGTCCAGCGCCTCCTGTCTCCGGCCCGTGATGAAAACATAGGCGCCTTCTTCAACGAACCGCTTGGCGCTCGCCAGCGCCATGCCGCTCGATCCACCCGTGATGACTGCAACCTTACCCTCAAGCTTTCCCATGACTTCTCCTTTCGTGGTGTCGGGACAGCATCTGCCTCCGAGAACCTCGAAATGGGTCCGCCGGCGTCAGCTGTTGAGTGCGGAAGCGCGCACATCGGTGGTGCGAAATCGATCCGGCTGGACGACTGACGCCAGCCGCGACGATCGGCGTCCGCCGTTCGGAATTGGGCCGTGCTTGTCGGCATTGGCTATGATCACCGCCCGTGCTACCCCACATTCGAGAGGATGTTCGATGGTGTTGGACCCAGGCTGGCAAACTCCGCGGTGCCGGATTGCACCATGATCGACTGGGATGACGTTCGCTACTTTCTTGCCGTCGCGCGCGGAGGCTCGGTGCGGGCCGCCGCCGAGCGCCTCGGTGTGAACCACTCGACCGTGCTGCGACGTGTCGCCCAGCTCGAGGAACGCCTCGGCGTGCACATGTTCGAAAAGCTGCCTTCGGGCTACCGCCTGACGGCTGCGGGCGAGGAGGTCCTCGAGTTCGCGGACCAGATGGAAGTGTCGTCGCACCTGCTGGAGACGCGCGTCTTCGGGCGCGACCAGAGCGTGCGCGGGCTTCTGCGGGTGACGCTGGCACCGCCCCTCGCGACACACCTGCTCATGCCGGACTTCGCCGATTTCGCGCGTCTGCATCCGGACATCGAGATGGAAATCTTGTCGTCCGGCGAGCTGGCAAATCTGACCAACCGAGAGGCCGACGTCGCGATCCGCGTCGTCTACGACCGCAAAACCCTGCCGCTCAATCTTCACGGCCTGAAGGGACCGGAACTGTTCGGCGGCATCTACATGTCCTGCGATCGACTAGCCGCGTGGCGTGCGGGCGCGCCTGATCCCATCCGGTGGATCGTCATAAGCATTCATGGAATTCCGGAATGGGCCAGCGAGGGTGAGGTTCGTACCACGGGGGTTCCCTTCAGGACCACGGACGCTGAGGCGCAGATCGTTGCCGTACGGCAAGGGCTCGGGATGACGACACTGCCGTGCTTCGTTGGCGATGCCGACCCCCTACTGGTGAGGGTGCCGGGTACCGACCTGCACATGTACGGAACGGTTTGGCTCCTCACACAGGGGGAGACACGCAAGACGAAGCGCGTGCGGCTCTTCACTGAGTTCGTATCCCGCAGGCTCGCCGCGTACGCGCCGCTTCTCGCGGGGCTGTCCATATCGCGCGACTGATGCGCGGCAGGTCGCCGGCGACGCTTGCCGTAATCCGGTCGGAAGCCGAGCTGCGATCGCTTGAAGCGGTGTCGTTCAATCCGCGAATGGCGCGCCGTATCGCAATCGGCGCGAGGGCCACACTACTGGCGGGCGACGGACTTCACCATCGCTGACGGTCTTTTAGGGCAGCTGGAGACGCCGCTCTTGCGGAGGACTCCGAGGAAAATCGACCACTCGATATCGATAGTCTGTAAAACCGAGCAAATCGCGGATCGCCGAAGTTCTCCTTTGAATTCAAGAGCGAGAATTTCTGACGGATCCAGGATACGGTTCTTCGTCGTCAGCGGAAAGATTTGCCTCGATGGATCAATGCGTTATGATGCTTCAGAACGAGTGGGAGTGAGGGATAAACGGCGGCAATAGCGTAGTCTCGGCGGCGAATTTCACCCTCGGGCAATTGTCGGTCTAGTTGGTTCTCACTCCACTGAACTGGCGTTCTCCTTTTCCGCCTCGCACGTCCGATCTGCGCCCATTTTCAGGATGATGTAAAGTCGCTTCAAAGGGCGATAGTGCTCTGGCGTAGAATAGCGCGCACAAAGGCGGGTCTGCTAGCGCCAGTTCCCGGACGTACTCCAGCTTGTCTCAAATCGCTAATACCTATTTAGGAGTCCACAAACGCACCGGTAGCTGCCATTTATAGACATCCTGTCTCACTGGTGGAACATATGGACCTGCTCGCCTTAGCCGACTTCAATCTGGTTGCACGTCATGGTGGGTTCGGGCGAGCCGCGCGCGCCACAGGGCGCCCCAAGGCGACGCTCTCCCGGCGCGTTGCCGAACTGGAGAATAGCCTAGGCCTACGCTTGTTCGCGCGCGGAGCGCGTGCGCTGAAGCTCACTCAGGAGGGAAAGGCCCTGCATGAGCGAACCAGTCGCTTGCTGACGGAAGTGGAGGAGACGGCCGCAGCGATTGCGTCGGGAGACCGAGAACCGCGTGGAAATTTGCGGATCAGTGCGCCATTGCTCTTCTCTCAACTTGCGATGGGTAAGCTGGCGGCAGGCTTCTCGCTCAAATATCCCGACGTTATCCTTGAAGTCACGACCGAAGACCGCGCAGTCGACATGGTCGAAGAAGGGTATGACTTGGCCATTCGCGTCAATCCGCGTTCCGATGAAAGCTTGGTGGGACGGGTCTTCATGCGTGATCGGCTTGTGATCGTGGCGAGCCCGCAAGTGGCGAGACCGCAAGACGGAGACGCCGTTCCGGCTGTCGTTCATGGCTCGGACAGAGGACTTTCGTCGTGGAACATCAAACCGGACACGGGGCCGACGACGATCGCGTTCACCCCGGTGCTCAGCCTGTCGTCGCTCATCATGGTTCGCGATGCGGTCGTCATGGGTGCGGGTGCGGCACGGTTGCCGGTATCGCTCGTGAGTCATGATCTGACCGCCGGCACGTTGGTGCATTGGGCGGACGTGGATGCCCCAGATACTGCCTTGTGGACGCTCTACCCGTCGCGGCGCCTGTTGAACGCCCGCGTTTCCGCCTTTCTCGACCATCTGAGGGAAGCGTTTCCCAAAGGCACTCCCGACGAATTGGCAGCGTTTCATTCGGATTTGAAGCCGCCACAGTTACCTTACTGTCGGCCAACGCCGTCAGCCATGTCGCAGGGCCAGCTTGATCCAATGACGCAAGCGACGACCGCCCGATGATGGCTGCTACAGTCCGATGAACTACAGCAGCAACGCATCAGTCGCCAAGCCGCGGATAGTCCGTGTAGCCGGCCGCGCCACCGCCATAAAAGGTGGCCGGATTGGACTCGTTGAAGGGCGCGCCCAACCGCAGACGCTCGACGAAGTCGGGATTGGCCAAAGCCCAACGGCCGATCGAGGTCATGTCTGCCTGGCCCGAGACGATGTCCTGGTCCAGGGCTTCGCGCGTGCGCCCGAGCCGCAGCACCATCAGGGTCGTGGGCCACGCATGGCGGATGTCGGCGAGGAGCTCGTCGCCCCCGCCATACATCAGGTGGAGATAGGCCAGCTTCAGCGGTGCCAGCGCGGCGACCAGTTCGCGATAGAGCGCAGGACTCTCCGGACCTTCATCAAGCCCGCCCAAAGGCAGGCCTGGCGAAAGGCGGATAGCGGTGCGATTGGCGCCGATCTCATCGGCGACAGCCTGCGCCACTTCGACGGCGAACCGGATGCGGTTGGCGATTGGCCCGCCATAGGCGTCGGTCCGGTGATTGGCGTTCGGCGCAAAGAACTGATGGATGATATAGCCGTTGGCGCCGTGAATCTCGACGCCGTCGGCGCCGGCATCGATAGCCAGCCGCGCGGCCCGCCGGAAATCCTGCACCGTGGCGGCGACTTCCTCGGTCGTCAGCGCGCGCGGCTCGGGGATGGGCTGCATGCCGCTCGCAGTGAACATCTGCTCACCGGGCGCGACGGCCGACGGGGCGACGGGCTGACGGTGATGCGGCGTGTTGTCCGGGTGCGACATGCGGCCGACATGCATGAGCTGCAGGAAGATCTTCGCGCCTTTTGCATGAACCGCATCGGTGACCTTGCGCCAGCCAGCGACATGTTCGGGCGCGTGGATCCCCGGCGTCGCGAAATAGCCCTGGCCATCGGCCGAGGGTTGCACACCCTCGGTTATCAGCAGGCCCAGCGAGGCGCGCTGGGCGTAGTATTCAGCGGCGTGCTCGCCCGGTACGCCGTTGAACTCGGCACGGCTGCGGGTCATCGGGGCCAGGGCCAGGCGATGGGGTAGGTCCATCCGGCCCACGCCGACCGGATTCCAAATCGTCGTCATGATGAAATCCTTGAAGTTAGAAACGAGGTGATCAGCGGGTGAGGTCGGCGACGATCTTGCCCGGCGCGTGGCCGGTGCGATTGCGCTCGATTGCGGAAGCCAAATCATCGAAACCCACCACGTCGCCGATCGTCGATGTCAGAGTGCCCGCAGCGACCTGCTGGACGATCGCGGCCAGACGCGCGGTGTCGGGCTTGTTCGATAAAAAGACGCCGCGGCGGCCTGGCGGCGTACGCGATGCGAGGTCTGTAGCGGCGATGCTTACGAGAAGGCCATCGGGCGACAGGAGTGCCCAGGAGCGGTCCACGACCTCACCGCCGATGAGGTCGACGACGAAATCGATGTCGCGCGCAAGCAGCTCGAAGTTCTGCTGCCGATAGTCGATCACTTCGTCCGCGCCGAGGGCCAGGACATGCGGCAGGCTCATGGTCGAGGCCGTGGCATAGACGGTCGCTCCGGCCGCCTTGGCGAACTGGACGGCAAAGCCGCCCACGCCGCCGGCTGCGCCATGGATCAGCACCCGCCGTCCGGAGAGGTCGAAATCCGCGGCCTGAATGACATGCCAGGCTGTCATCGCCGCGACCGGAATGGCCGCCGCCTCCACGTCCGACAGGGCTGACGGAGTCAGGACGAGCTTCTCGGCGTTGATGACAAGATGGTCGGCGTAGGCTCCGACGCCACCGAGGGCAGCCATAACCCGATCCCCGGGCTTCACGCCTGTGACGCCGGGGCCGGTCCGAAGCACGACGCCGGCCATTTCGATGCCAAGCGTCGCGGGCAGGGTCAGCTTGAAGCGCTCGCGGAGGTAGCCTTCACGGATTTTCCAGTCGATGCCGTTTACCGCGGCGGCCTTGACCGACACCAAGACCTCGCCCGGACCCGGCTCGGGCGCGGATACGCTATCGACTGTCAGGGATTCGGGGCCGCCATAGGCTTGAAGACGTAAGGCTCGCCCGCGCGCAAGCGGTTCGGAATTGGAATCGGCCCGGTTGAGGTCAGCGGATTGTGTCATGTGGTTCTCCTTCTTGGCGGAAGGTAAGCGTTCGAAATCCGCGCCATAAGTCATCGAAATTAGACAGTCTGTCTCGCTGGAGAGACACTTGATGGACCTTCCGGGTGTCTCTAATTTCGTATTTGTCGCCTCGTCCGTCCGGTCTTTTCGGCCAGTCGGAAAAGCGGTCGACCTACGGCGACCTTGTCGCGGCGCATAATCGGGCCTGGGCGTGGGACTATTCGAACGAGGTGACCGCACACTTAAGCTCACGGACGGCGGCCGGCGCTCTTTACCCGAACCGAAGGTTGGCTCGGCGAACTGCGTGAGGTCGAGGTGAGCTGCACGGGCGACTGCAGATCAGTGCACCAGTGCTCTTCTCTCACTTGGCTATGGGAAGTCTCCTTCTCATAGATCGTGCTGTCGGCGAGCGGGACGATCAGTCGGCGTTCATGCCGCTTGATCTTGCCCGTTCGCATAGGTTTCGAGGTGCTGAGGATGGGGTGCTGACGGTACTTTGGCAGCGTTTGCGGTTCGGATGTCAGACCTGGAATGGCGCGCTGAGGGCCAATAGTAGTCGATAGATGGCTTGCGGAGATCGCCGAAAATTCCTCAACGAAATCAGGATTGTAATTTTCTGACGGGTCCCCCGCCGGTAGTATTTGGACCGGAAAATAATTTTGTGAATGAATTCAATTTGTTGACCTGCCCCCGAACAATCGAGTGGGAGCGAGGGTTAGCGTAGTCTGGAGTGCTCCCGCGTAGTTTTTCGTAGAAAAACAAAGATTTGCGGTTCATCTCGTTCACTATCGTTCCTGCATCATCAACATCAACTGAAACTATCGACTACCTAAGTCACACATTTTTTGGCCCTGCGGAAAACCGCGTTGTGACCGGCAGGTGTCACAGTTTTTCTACTCCGTTGTGCTAGCTTTTTTTCTGCGCCGAATAGTGTGCGACTGCGCGACGGCCATTTTCAACTCGGGTGTGATCTCCAACGGTGCATTCTCTGCCCCATGTTGGTTCTGTAGCCCCTGGACCTGGACGGTCGGAAATGGGAGTTCGATGCCCTGCTCCTTGAAGACCTGGCGGAGGCGTACATAGAATTTGCGTTTCATACCGAAGGCGCCTCCCGGCTTGGTTGTGGCCTTGACCCTCAATACGATGCCGTATTCGCCGAACTCCTGTACGCCCTGCATCTTGATCGGGTCGAGCACCCAGTGTTTGAACTCGGGATCTTCCGCCAGTTCGAGGCCGATCCGCTTGATCAGCTTGCGAGCGAAGTCGATATCGGTGTCATAACCAACGGTGATGTTGAATTTGTCGATAACCCAGTCACGGCTCTGGTTCTGGACTGCCCCGAGTTCACCGAAAGGTATCGTGAACAGCGGACCACGATGGTGGCGCAGCTTCACCGAGCGCAGCGAAAAGCTTTCCACAGTACCCTTGTAATTGCCCGATGAAATGTATTCGCCAACACGGAACGCATCATCGAGCAGAAAAAACACGCCTGAAATGACGTCCTTGACGATGGTTTGTGCCCCAAAGCCCACGGCGACGCCGACGACGCCAGCGCCGGCGATCAATGGGCCGATCTGGATACCCAGCGAGGCGAGCATCATAAGCACCGCCATCACGATGATCGATGCGAGCAGAATGTTCTGGAGGATCGGCAAGAGCGTGTGCAGCCGCGCCTGCTGCGGATCGAGGATCGGGACGTCCTCGTCGCTGATCACAGGGTGCGGTGTTTCGATGCCCAGCTTTCGTTCGATCAAAGCTTTGATGATCGACCAGCCGAAGTCGGCGGCGAGGGCAATGACCACGACATTGATCAAGCCGCGCAATATGAACGTCGTCGTCGTATCGCTGTCCCGCATGGATTGCATGTCCAGACCCCAGACACGTGCGAGAAGGTAAGCCGCCGCCAGGATGAAAATCATTCGGATTCCGCGATCGATGACAGCGATCGTCACCGCCGGGATCGTGGGCCGGCCGACATCTTCCGAACCTGGCCGCAGAACGAAATTAACCCCGCGCTGCGTCACCACGATTGCCAAAGGCAGGAAGAATGCGGCGAAGGTGAACCAGAAGTATATATAAAGGCCGGCGATACGCTGCAGGAACAGGACGACGAAATAAGCAGTCAATATCCATGTCGCTTCCGTGTGACCGATGTGGCGCGCACCGTCTCGCTGCGTTCTTGGCCGACGCCAAATGGCGAGCAGCAGGAGCAACAGCAGCACGAAATCGGCGCCCAGTGACAGGACCATCATTCCGTCCTGATCGATGCCGAGACCTGGCAAGAGGATAAACGCGGCGCCGAAGAAGGCGAAGACGCCGACGATCCGGGGTAGCCAATAGGACCAATGGTCAGCCGCTTCGTTGGTGATCGGCAAAGCACGAACCTCGACGGCGTTCTCGACGTTCATGAAGGAAGGGACGAGCATGGCCATGACGTACATGCGCACACCCCATGTAACGACTGCCGCCATCAGAAATGTCAGTACAATCTCGCGGATAAGCATCGGCCAGTCGAACAACATGAACGCGCCGGCGCTGCCCAGTGCGAAAGAGACTATCAGCATGCTGGAATAAAGCAGGCGGCCACCAATTTTCTTGGCTCGCCCAACAGGCGTATCCTTCGGTTGCGCGATAATCCAAAGACGAAATGGACGGGTGAGCTTGAACGTTGCCCAAGTGAGTGCCAGGCCGGCAGCGATGAACATTGCAATCAGCACAAATACGCCGGCAGGCCCCTTGCTGGACATATCCTCCATCGTCTCTGCCCGAACGCGCGCGAACTGGCCTGGCAGCAAGGGCAAAGTTCGCACGATTCTTTCGATATGATGCCTGATCCCATCGAGCGTCGAGGATGCCATCGTATTCATCTGGCCTGGTGCGGCCACGGCGCCGGACGATGCGTCGGTCGGCGAAACCCCTCTCTCGGCGGGCGCTCCCGTTGACCCGGCGTCCTGATTTCGCTGTTCGGCCACCCAGGCCTTCACTGACGGATCGTCGAGAAGCTCGAACAGCTGTTTGACCCTTTCAGGCGGGACGGTCGCTGGCGCCTGCGCCTGCGCCTGACCAGCCAACAAAAGGGCGATCCCAAAGACGAGCGGCCTGGCAATCAGGGCAAACATCGCAGTCAGGTCTCCGAGACGCCGTGCCGGGCGCGCCAGGTTCGTGGCTCCCAATCGTCGAGTCATGAGTGGCATCGTGCTGTTAACCTTCCGGTCAGATCGGCGAGCAACGACATCTATGTCCGTTGTTGCCCTACCTTGAAGAAACCGATGTTGCGGTGCAAGACGTCATCGTTCCGAGCCAGACCGTTGCGCCGGGTACTTGGCGGTGTTTATTTAGCCGCGGGGGCAGGGCATTCCGACCTCGGCCCAGGCCTCCGGCCGTTCTATGAACTGGGCATCGACGTTAAATCTCAGGAACTGATTTCCTGAGTTGACCAGGACAGACCTTTGGCGGTCGCTCGGTGGTCAACTGCTTCGCGCACCGCTGCGGACATTCGAAACCATGATGTTGCTTGAGATGCAATGCGCTTCCGGGTCGGCACTGCCATGCGGCAAATCAGGCCGGGAGCCGCCACATTCGCACACGACCTGTACCACGCAATTCCGTTTCCTCGAGTGGGTCGCAAGCAAAATTTGGTCCAAGCAGTTGATGAGTTGCATCCGAAATACGGATTTCATCGGGCTCCGCGGACGTTTGGATACGTGCGGCGAGATTAACGGTGTCGCCCCATAGGTCATAGGCAAACCGCCTTTTGCCTATGACGCCCGCCACGATTGGTCCTGAGTGAATTCCAATTCTGAGTCTTATCGGTTCTCCTGCGAAGCGTTCGCGCTTAACCGCCTTCCGCAGTTCAAGTGCATAGTGCGCAAGGGCTTCCGCATGATCGGATCGCGCAGCGGGCAGGCCAGCGACCACCATCACACAATCGCCGATTGTCTTGATCTTTTCGCAGCCGTATCGCTCCGAGAGCAGATCCGCCGCCTTGAAGAAGTAATTTAAAATAGCGAGCGTCGTCACGGCTCCGACGCTCCGCGCTCTTTCCGTAAAACCGACGATGTCGGCAAAAAGCACACTCACCTCCGCGTGGTTGTCTGCAATTTGTTCGTGCGCTTTTAGCCGCTCCGCGATCGACGCCGGAAGAATGTTGAGGAGTAGGGCTTCGGCGCGCTGGTATTCACGCGACAATCCCTCTTGGCTCGCCCTCAACGCCTCGTTTGTCGATTGTAATTTCTCGTTGAGTTGACGCTCCCTCTCTTGCAGGAGCGTCATTTCATAAGCCTTCTGTTGAAGCCGCTGCCTATTGTCGCGTTCGGCAGTGGCGTCAAGAAAGAGCAGCCACACGCAGGCATTGTCAGCAAAAAGATGGAGGTCCGCGACACGCCCGCTGGGCAGTTCGACCATGGCCATATCATATGGAAGCTCCGGGCAGGGCAACAAACCTTCCATGAATTCAAGCTGCTCGGCAACAGGCTTACCTATGCGAACTGACGAGAGTCCGTAATGTTTAACGTTACCGCCCTTCGCAGCTATGCAAAGCTGGGCGTCGATTTTCAGATATGCGACCGAGCGCTCGTTGTAGAAGAAATCGTAAATCCAGCTTCTAACTTCTCTTGGCAAGACATGCATGGTTTATTTGCTGACCATCGAAGCAAGTTGACGAAACGCATCATCAACATGTTCACCCGAAAGCGCACTTGTTAGATAGATTTGCCATCCAAGTTGCCTCAGTTCGTCAATTTCACCATCTGATATTGCCCACCGATCGGCCAGATCGGATTTGTTGAACAGCAATACAAACGGCATAGCGCCGAATTCAGCCTCGGCCCGCTCGCGCAACGTGAGCGCCACGGCAAGAGTAGCAGCGCGTGTTCCATCGACGACAAGCACGAGCCCACTCGCACCTCGCACATAGCTGACGCGGAATGAGCCGATATCGTCTTCGCCGGCCAAATCCCACAAAATCAGATCCACGGTTTTGTCCGGGAATGCGACACTCTTCTTGTCGATTTTCACTCCCACCGTGGTCAAGTAGGTTTCTGAAAAGATGCTTTGCACAAACCTGCGAACCAGACTCGTCTTTCCGACAGCGAACCCGCCCAACATGCAGATCTTCTTTTGCAATATCCTGGGCTCCGCCTAGTGGAAGTTTACCGTAACCGAAACTCTGCGGTTGGCGGAGTTCCCGGTTCGGCTATTTTCAATCTCCGCTGGCTCAAAGGTGCCCGCGCCGCGAACCAAGAGCAACTCCGGATCGACGCCGCGCTTCTTGAGAAGCGCACGAACTGTTTCCGCGCGCGCGGCGCTGATCGACAACTTGGCCGTTTCACGGCCCGTCTCGTCCGAATGGCCGGTCAACATGAACTGTGCTGTTACGCCTGCCTTGCGGGCGTCCTTGGCCAATTCCTTCAACTGATTCGCCAATTTGTGGAGAACCGGCAGTTGCTCTGGTCCCGGTACAGCCTTGCCAGAATCGAAGAAAATGTTGACCGCTTGAATAGCCTCCCTCAAATGAGTGAGTTGCGGAGGGGTCAACTCACGCAGCTCGGAGAGTTCTAGAGAGAGTCCGTCCGCGGACAGCTGTTGGGCGGCGACCCGCGCCCGATCTATCCAGGCGGCAGGAGCTTCACCCTGGGCAACGATGCGATCCTTGATGATCGAAAGCCGTACTGAATCCGGCGGAGTCAGCGACGCCATCAGCCGCTTCACCACGAACTTCGGATCAAGGCTTTGATAGAATTGCCACTGTGAATGAACGCGAGCAGGATCGACCCCTGTTCCGGACAGCAGAGCCTTCGGGTCGGCGGCCTGCGGGTCTCTCAGGCCGGAAATATAGAAATGTCCGCCCCTCGCCGTTTGTTGGGCGACGATGATTCCCGCTTGGGCCTCCAGTCGCGACACATAAGTCTGCCAGTGCTCCGCCGCGCGTGCTTCGGGGCTCACATCACGAACCTTGGAGATGTCGAATTCCGGTCCGCCTGCCGAAAGCTGTCGGGCCGCTGCGCGTGCGCGATCTATCCAGGTGTCGGGAGCCTCACCCTCGGCAACGATGCGATCATTGACGATCGAAAGCCGAACCGATTTCGGCGGGGTCAGCGACACCATCAGCCGCTTCAGGACGAACTTCGGATCAAGACTCTGATAGAATTGCCACTGCGAATGAACGCGGGCGGGATCTACCTCCGTTCCGGACAGCAGAGCCTGCGGGTCGGCGGCAAGCGGGTCTCTCAGGCCGGAAATATAGAAATGTCCGCCCCTCGCCGTTTGTTGGGCGATGATGATTCCCGGTTGGGCCTCCAGTCGCGACACATAGGCCTGCCAGTGCTCCACCGCGCGTGTTTCGGGGCTCACATCACGAACCCTGGAGATATCGAATTCCGGTCCGCCTGCCGAAAGTTGTTGGGCCGCTGCGCGCGCCCGATCTATCCAGGTGTCGGGAGCCTCCCCCTCGGCAACGATGCGATCATTGACGATTGAAAGTCGTACTGAATCCGGCGGAACCAGCGACGCCGTTAGCCGCTTTAACACGAACTCCGGATCAAGACTCTGATAGAATTGCCAGCGTGAATGAACGCGGGCGGGATCGACCTGCGTTCCGGCCAACAGCGACTGCGGGTCGGCGGCAAGCGGGTCTCTCAGACCGGCAATATAGAATTGGCCATCGCGCACCTTTTGTTCGGCAACGATGATGCCCGGCTGGGTCCCCAGTCGCGACACATACGCCTGCCAGCGCTGCCCGGATTGCCAGGAAAGAAAGAACCAACCGCCTGCGGGAATCAAAACCAGCAGGACTGCAGCCACTACCAGCCACGGAAATCCCTGGTTTGATTCCTCCTGCTTCAGTTCAACGCAGGTCTGCAACTGCGTCTCTACGCCGGCCAACTGCGAACTGTCGCCGTCAAACTGCTCTAGAGCCTGTGAGCATTCATCATGGATGCGAAGCAATACATCGCGAATTATTTCATGTAATTCCTCTGGCGGATTTCCCCGGATCACCGCAACCAAGGTCGCAAACGGTCCAACTTCTGACCAGAGACGAAGTTCCCCAAAACGGATAGTGTCCAGACTGCTCTGTTCTTTCTCGTTAAATGAGTCTTTCACAAAATCCTGAATTGCACTAAGCATAGAAGAAATGAGTTGAGGATCTTCGCTAGTTGCATTATCGGCAGTTACATGCGCTATCAAAAGCCCGGAATTCCGATTGATGAGAAAGACATGTTCCACACGATAGACAAGAGAATGCTTAAGAACAACTTCCGAGAAACTTGCCCCCGTTCTCCAAGCTTCAAATCTCCACTTTAGCCCATGCCAGGTAAATATATGTCTTAAAGTTTCATTCAGCGATTGAAAGGTTTGGTCGATCTTTTCGCCGATCGACTTGCGAATAGCCGGCAGAAACACCGGGTACAATATATCCGTAAGCGTACGCGGGCTCTTCTGGATGGACCGTTGCACGGCCCTCTCGACAGCTGGCGCAAGGGCCTCTCCGAGTTGCGCATGAGGCGCACGTGCGGCTGCACTGGGGAGAACACCCCCAACTGCAGCCGCAAGCTGCTCAGGTTCGTCGAGCAGGTGCGTAATTCGTGAAAGCTCCGAAATTTCGCGGCCGACCAGCAACTGGCGCAGCGTTTCCATGCGAGGATCGACGGTTGGAACTCCGTCGAAACGCGCTCGATAGTCCGGATCAACGTTCCGGGCAATTTCGATCAATAGACTGGCCAGAGCCTCGCGATCAATCTCTGTATCGTTCGAAGCTGCTCTTTGAGGAAGGCTGATTGGGTCGACGGTCGACGTCAAGTTCCGATCAACTCACTTTCCAGGTACGCTCCGAGTTGCTCTTGCTGCCGGCGGGATCCTGATTTAGACATTTTGCAACCTCGACAAACAGGCCAGCCAAAAGATTTCGGTCGGTCTTGACATTGCCGAGATCGGAAAACATTTTCTCCATCAGCATCTGAATGCTTTCATTCTTTTGCTTGATTTCCTCACGCAGCAAATGATCGTTTCGATTTATCCGGTCCGCAACTTCCCGCTCAAGCTCGCTCAACTGATCCGACAACGCGCGCACCTGCTTTTCGAGCGCCTGATTTTGCTCGCGAAGATTCCGATCAATCTCCTTGTCGGCGTCGGCTCGCGCGTCTTTTTCGTTCCGCAATTGCGCCGCAAGCGAGTCGACCTGCTTCTTTGCATTTGACTCGTACATTTCAAGATTGCGCTTGGCCTCGGATTCGACATCCTTGAAGCGCTGCAAGACCCGTTCTTCAAGCTTGGAAAAGCGGCGGTCATAGTCCTGCATCTGGTTGCCGAACAGCAGATCACGTATCTTGTCGACACCTACAGCGTCGCCGGGGGTCCCGCTCTCGCGAGCCTGGCCCGCCATGAAGGTCAGCCCGCTTCCGTCTGCATTACTTATCAGATTTGCGTCCGCTTTATTTGCCGAAGAAGCGGTACTCGAAGATTCCTTGGCCATCCCATGCCCCTTCTTTGAACATTGTCACAGAGCTAATTTAGCAACTGATAAACTTGCCAGTAAAATTGTCGACCCGCAAGCCGGAATCTTCTCGGCTTAAGTCGGTTCGTACGTCCCCATTCGGGTAGATTTCGACATGCGGCTCGATCCGGATCAGCTTGCGCTCGCGTCTTCGCCCGCGATCATCTTTTTGCAGATGAAATGCGAGAGCGGAGATGCCCTGGCGCATCGACCTCAGCTCCAAGCCGTCGGGCATGCGCGCTGCCATTCAGCCTGTGTTCAAGTCTTTTTTGCCCGCCTCTAATTCGCCCTTATCTTGACAGGGCAGTGCTGCCAGCCGATGCCGTCATCCGGTTTTGACATTTGCCAACTCTTGCCGAAGAAAACGAAAGCTCGATGATCCAGGATGCTACTGCAAGGCGGTGTGGTACCGATGCTCAATGCCGAGCAAACCGTCGGCGCAATGCTTGCCGGCATCCGCCGGCAGACCTACCAGATACTGGATATAGTGGTGATGGACGATGGGTCGACGGACTGATCGGCGTCGATTGTGACGGCCTACGCCGAGAAAGATCAACACATCTTGTTCTACCTCGAGCCAGGCGCGGGTAAGACGGCGTGGCGCATGATCCCTTGGTTTCAATCGTGGTTCCTGCGCACAACGCGGAGGTAACGCTGGCGCGCTCACTCGATTGCCTTCTCGATCAGGAAATAGTGGATTGGGAGGCGATCATCGTCGACGACGCCTCCACGGACCGCACCCCTGCGATCATCGCCGGTTATGTAGAGCACGATGCCCGATTTCGGATGTTGAGCTCTTGCGCGTATAGCGCCGCCGGCGCGCGCAATAGCGGGATGTCGAAAGCGCGCGGCCACTGGCTCATGTTTCTGGATGCGGATGATTGGGTGGATGCCAGCTTCCTTGCGAAAATGCTGGCCGCACTTGAAGCCGCGCCCGATGCGGTCGCCGCCTATTGCGGTTCCCGGCGCGTGATGCCCGATGGCGAACTCACCCCGTCGAGCATCGCGACGGAGGTTGCGATCCAGCCCTTCGAAACATTCGCGCGCCGGTGCGCAATCCGCACTCACGCGCTGCTCGTCGACCGGAAGACAATTGTCGAGTTGGGCGGCTTCGATGTGTCGCTGCGCACCTGCGAGGACTGGGATCTGTGGCAGCGCCTCGCACGTCTAGGCAAACATTGGGTGATGGTCGACGAGCCGCTCGCTTTCTATCGGGTCAGCCCCGACTCGCTCACCCGCAATTCGACGCAGATGCTGGCAGATGCGGAAATTGTGATCGCCCGCGGCTTTTCTGCTGATCCCAGGGTCAAACACCCAGCATCGGCTCACGCCAATGGAGCGATCGAGGCGAACGGTCGCACCGCTTCCGAAGCACTCGCGTGGTTCGCGTTGTGGAACGCCGCGTCGGATTGCGGCTGCGGCTCGCGCTCGATCAACCCGCAGTCTCTGCGCGCGCTCCCGGCAGGACGTAAATGGGCGCGTGAGATCGCCAAGGTGGCCTTCGATGGCCTTATGGTAGGAAGCCTATCGGTGCCAGCGCAATTGGCTGCCAGGTGGGACAGGTTCGGCGGCTCCCTCACCGAGTTGATCATCGAACTCGGCAAGGTCTGGAATAATCCCGACGCGGCTCGCCGCGTGCAGTATCACTTTGAGCAAATGCTGCTCGATGTCGACGATCTTGCCGCGCCGCGCAGGCTGGCGCGGACACTTGGAATTCGTGTCGACGCGCGAAATCCGGCCTCGATCGAAGTGCCGGAAGGAATCGATCAAATCTATGCCCATCTGATGATGGATGGCCAGATCGAAGCTCTCGTGCAGTTCGGCGTACTCGGGAAAGTGACAAAGCGTCATTGGATTGAATTGATCCTGAATTTCGTGCCCCCTGAGCGGCTTATACGCAATCTCTCCGGCCATAAACGCATGGCGTCCCGCTTCTGGAAGAGTGCCGCGCGGCTTGCGGGGCGATCGCCTGTATATGCACCGCAAAAGGGCGCCGGTGCCGACAAATCAAACATGTTTGCAGCCGAGGCATTGCTGTCCATAGCGGGACGCCGGTCTGATCCGGACAGTCACTTCGGCAAACTCGCGCGATTGGCCGCGGAAGCGCGGCGGCTGGTTGGGTCGAGCGCCGAAGCGACAGAGCCTCTTGCAGCGCCGCGCCGTGCACCGGCCGCGGATGGGCACGACAATGATCGCACGTCGTACTGGAATCGCTATTTCGAGTCCGAGGATCCCTGGAACTACGGTTCGCCCTATGAGCAGGAAAAATATGAGCGGCAGCTCGAAATTCTGCCTGCCGGTCCCATCGGACGGGCGCTTGAGCTGGCCTGCGCGGAGGGCCACTTCACGCGGCAGCTGGCGCCGCGCGTGGGCCATTTGACCGCAACTGACATCTCCGCCGTAGCCGTCGGACGGGCGCGCGCGCGATGCAGCGATCAGCCGAATGTTGAGTTCGGCGTACTGGATTTTTCTGCGGACACGCTGCCGGGCGAGATGGATCTGATCGTCTGTTCGGAAGTGCTCTACTACCTGGACGATCTCACCGAGTTGCGGCGCATCGCCAAAAAACTCATTGAGGCGTTGGCGCCTGGCGGCAGTTTCATCAGCGCACACGCATTCGTGCTAGGTGACAATGTTGAAAGGACGGGCTTCGACTGGAACACATTCGGTGCACAAGTGATCTCAGAGACGCTGGCAACGACCGAAGGCCTCGTCTTGGAGCAATCGATCCAGACCGAGCTCTATCGCATAGACCGCTTCCGCCGCCTGTCACCAGGCGACGTGGCGACGGAACCGATGATTGATCATGTGCCAATCCGCGCGCCCGTCGAAATCGGGGTCGCGCGAAATATCGTCTGGGGCGGGGCGCGGGCCTTGCGACGCGACGTCGCGCGTAGCGAGCGGCGGCAGCGTATCCCTGTCCTCATGTATCACAGCGTCTCCGATGAAGGTCCGGCCGCGCTCGCCCGTTTTCGGCTCACGCCCGCCGCATTCGCCAGCCAGATGGCATGGCTGCGCGCCAATGGCTTTCACGCGATTAGGTCCGAGCAGCTGGAAGGGTTCATCGCCAACCGTCACCCTTTCGTTGGCCGCCCAGTGCTCATCACCTTCGATGACGGCTTCCAGAACTTTGCCGACCATGCCTGGCCGACCTTGCGCGCGAACGATCTGACCGCGGAAGTGTTCCTGGTGACGGACCTGGTGGGTGAAAGTGCACAGTGGGACGCCGACAGCGGTCCGCCAACGCAGCTTATGGACGCCAGGACGGTGCGACGCCTCGCCGCCGAAGGTGCGTTCTTCGGAAGCCATCTGGCGACGCATCGCGCGATCGATGGTCTGTCGAGCTCTGACTTGGCCGCCGAGCTCCTGCGCTCTCGTATGTTCATCGAACGGTGGACCGATCGGCCAACCACGGCGTTCGCGGCACCCTTCTCTGTCACCGACCGACGGCTTGGCAGGCTGGCCAAGGAGTGCGGCTATCGAATCGGCTTCGGCGGCAGACACGGGCCGGCGGACCTCGATTGCGATCCCAT
The DNA here is from genome assembly GCF_040321795.1 of Mesorhizobium sp. M0244. NCBI lineage: Bacteria > Pseudomonadati > Pseudomonadota > Alphaproteobacteria > Hyphomicrobiales > Phyllobacteriaceae > Mesorhizobium > Mesorhizobium sp. M0244. Next base: position 144,223 of record NZ_JAMYSE010000009.1, read on the forward strand.
CGACCTTCCGCGCATCGAGATTCGCGGGGATCGCTCGCTCGATTACTTTGTTGCCCGTGTCGAGGCCGTGCTCGAATGAACGGTGAACTTGTCAGTGTCACAATGCGCAAGATACAATCGACGAGACGCTCCGCAGTGTGCGCGCTCAGTCCTATCGTGCGCTCAAGATTATTGTTGTTGCGATGGCTCACGCAACCAGACTGCCGCGGTTCCAGGGCGCGTCGCTCCCGCGATTACCCCATGTGGACGGCCCCGCTCCCGTTGACGGCATTCTGACGGTTGGAAGGGCGCTGTCGCAGCGACCCCACGATACAGGAGCCATCCACAGAGGACCTCGCTAGTCCAGAGGCGGCAGAAAGCATCGCCAGAACCGTACATTCTGGCTCGTCGAGGCCAATGTCTAGATTTGTAAACAAACTGGTTTTTTGTTCTCGCCCCGTTTACCTCGTTCGCAAGTCTATTGGGCCACTTGGGAGACGGCTGACATCAGCTCCTGCGGGTTTGGCGCTCCAAACATGTATCGCCCACCCTCTGGAACCTCCGTGAAGCTCCAGCGGACGATCCCCTGCCGGTCCAGCAGGAACTGACCTATCAGTTGTCCGTGTCCCGTTGCCATCATCTGCTCGTCGGCTTCGGTCAGTTCGTAATGGTCCCTCTTGTCGAGGATTTCGCTGGCCGCAAGAGGATCCATAGGACCGGGCAATTCGCTTGGTATGTCGACCCGCATATCCTTTACCGCTGCCATCGAGACCTTGTACGGCCAATTCGTCTCGTTTTC
>NZ_JAMYSE010000010.1:0-130614 GCF_040321795.1 Mesorhizobium sp. M0244
GCGGCTATCCGGCCAAGGCCGGCTATCTGGCGATCGCCATGACGCCGATCTCGAAACTCGCCGCCCTCCTGGGGCTCGAAGAGCTTGCGCCCTATCGCGACCAGCCGTCGACCTGGTTCACCGCCCGCGACGAGATCAAGGCGATCATCGCGCAAAAAATCGCGACGAAGACGGTCGATGAATGGCTTGCGATCCTCGAGCCCGCCGACATCTGGTGCGCCAAGGTTTTGACCTGGCCGGAGATGATGGCCAGCGAGGGCTTTCAGGTCCTCGACATGCTGCAGACGGTGACGCGCGAGGATGACGTTTCGATCCTCACCACGCGCTCGCCGCTCAGGGTCGACGGCATCCGCGCGAAGGTCGAGCGGGCTGCGCCACGCATCGGCGAGCACAGCGCGAAGATCCGCAAGGAGTTCGGGCTGTGAGCGAGGTGACGCTCAAAGGCATGACCTGGAGCCATCCGCGCGGCTACGACCCGATGGTCGCCTGTTCGGCACTGTGGAGGGAACGCACCGGCGTCGCCATCGAATGGGACAAGCGCTCGCTGCAGGATTTCGAATCCTTCCCGGTCGAGGAACTGGCCCGTGCCTATGATCTGATCGTCATCGATCATCCGCATGTCGGCCGGATCACCGCCGAGAATTGCCTGGCGCCGCTCGATGTCGCCGGCCGGGAAGCCGAACGTGCAGCACTTGCGGCGGGCAGCGTCGGCCAGTCCTATCCAAGCTACAATTGGCAAGGCAGGCAATGGGCGTTTCCGATAGACACAGCGAGCCAGGTGCAGGCGTGGCGGCCGGACATGCTTTCGGCTGCGCCGGCGAACTGGGCTGATGCGCTCGATCTCGCCCGGCAGGGCCGCGTGCTGTTGCCGCTCCGGCCGCCGCATTCGCTGATGGTGCTTTATACGCTTGCCGGCAGTCTCGGCCGGCCTGCCGGCGAAGGACCTGGCGACCATGTGGACCCGGCAACCGGCAAGCAGGTTTTCGAGATGATGCGCGAGATCGCGGCGCTCGTCGATCCGGCCTGCCTTGGCATGGACCCGATCGCCGTCTTGGAGCAAATGGCCGGATCGGCATCACGGATCGCCTGTGCGCCGCTGATCTATGGCTATGTCTCCTATGCCATCGCCGGATTCCGGCCCAACCGCGTGGCTTTCGCCGATATCCCTGCTGCGGGCAATGCCGGCCCGATCGGCTCGGCGCTCGGCGGGACCGGCATTGCCGTGTCGGCCTTTTCGAAGGCCAGGCAGGCGGCAATCGACTTCGCCTACTGGATCGCCAGCGGCGACGTGCAGCGCGGCCCCTACGCCTCGGCCGGCGGCCAGCCCGGCCCCGCCGCGGCCTGGGAGGATGCCGCCGTCAATGCCGCCACCGGCAAGTTCTACGTCGCCACGCGAGCCACGCTCGAAGGTGCCTGGGTCAGGCCGCGGCATGACGGCTACATGGCGTTCCAGCAGGCGGCGTCCGACCGCATCAATCTCGGCCTGAGCGAAAGGCACAATGCCGCTCGCGTCGTTGCCGATCTCAATCGCCTGTTTCGGGAGAGCTTTTCGACACAGGTGTCCGGCGTTGCCGGCGGAGGAGCCTGAAAACAACCGAACGGAGGAGAACATGAACAGCCTGATCCGCGGCCTTATGGCCGCAACCGCACTTGCTTCGGTCACGACAATAGCCTGCGCTCAAGACGTGTCGGGCGTGATTGCTGGATTGCCGACTGAACTGAAGGCGCAATATGACGGCGCGCCGCAGAAGGTGCTGCCATCGGCCTGGGACAATTTCACGCCGCCGCCAAAGCCGTGGAAATGGTGCCACTCCGAGTCCTATCAGGGCAATCCGTGGCGCGTCACCGTCACCAAGGAGCTGAAGCGGCTGGTCGACGGGCTGATCGCCGACGGCACCGTGGCGAGCTTCGAAGTGTCGGATTCCAACAACGACGCCAGTCAGCAGATCAACCAGATCCGCGCCTTCATCGACAAGAAATGCTCGATCATCACCTCGATCCCCGGCTCGGCGACGGCGCTGGACGATGCCATCGATGCCGCAGCCAAAGCCGGCATCCCCTTCCTCACGGCAGCTGGGTCGGTGACCAGCCCGAATGCCATCAATGTCGATTCCAACTATGCCCGCTGGGGCTACGACATGATGACGGCGATCGGCAAAGCTATGCCGGACGGCGGCAGCGTGCTTCTGGTCGAAGGCATCGCCGGTCATCCGATCGTCGTGCAGGAGCGCCAGGGCGGCGACAAGGCGCTGGCCGAGAACCCGAAGCTGACGGTGTCGCGCAGCGTCAACGGCAACTGGACGGCCAACGTCACCAAGACGGCGGTGCTGCAGGCGATCGCCACCAATCCGGCGCCGATCGATGCGGTGTGGACGACGGGCAGCGAAAGCCGCGTCGTCGCCGAGGCCTTTGCCGAGGCCGGCCGCCCTGCCCCGCTGATCACTGGCTCGATCACCGGCGATGCGCTCGGCTACTGGAAGGCCAATCCGGACAAATACCGCTTCGAAGGCCATGCGGTTCTGCCGCACTGGACAGCCGAGACGCTGTTTCGTGTTGGCGAGCGCATGCTGGATGGGCAGAAGCCGAAGCTCAACACGCTGCTGATTCCGATTCCGCCCGTGCACAATGCCGACCTCGGCGCATGGTACAAGGACTGCATGACGGCCGACGCCGTCTCGATCTTCCCGGTCCCGCCGAAGGATCCGATGCCGGAGGAATGGCTCGATGCCTATTTCGCCAATCCTGCACCGACCAAGGGCTGGGATTATTCGAAGGTGCCGGACGCCTGCGCAAAGTAAGACTTTACGAAGGCCGGCTCCGCTCGGGCGGCGCCGGCTCTTCCATCAGGATCGCTCATGCTGGAAGTCCAGGCCATCTCGAAGCGCTACGGCGAAACGGTTGCGCTGGCGAAAGCCTCCATCGCATTCCGCGCCGGCACGATCCACACCATCCTGGGCGAGAACGGTTCGGGCAAAAGTACCCTGGTCAAGCTGCTGTCGGGAATCGTGCAGCCGGACAGCGGCACAATCAGGCTCGAAGGCAAGCCGTTTGCCGGCTTCGGGCCGGCGGCCTTCCAGGCCGCCGGTTTCGCCACCGTGTTCCAGGAAGTGCTGATCGCGCCTGACCGTTCGGTGACGGACAACATCCTGCTCGGCCTCGACGGTTTGCTAACGCGCACCGTGCCGCGCGCGGAGCGGCGGCAACGCGCACAAGCGGTGCTGAAGCGCTTCGCGGTGACCGAGATCCCGCTCGACCAGTTGGCCGGGCAATTGCCGCTTGCCGTTCAGCAGCTTGTGGTGCTCGCCCGCGCCGTGGTTCGCAACCCGCGCATTCTCATTCTCGACGAGGTAACAGCGGCGCTCGACTTCGCCGATCGCGAGGCGGTTTTCGCCATGATGCGCAAGCTCGCTTCGGAAGGCTGCCTGATCCTGTTCATCACCCATCGCATGGACGAGGTGATGGCGCTTTCCGACCGGATTTCCGTGTTGCGCGGCGGCAGCGTCGTGACGACCGAGGAACGCGGCGTTTCCACCGCATCCGAGCTTCTCAAGGCGATGGCGCCACGCACCGCGGCGGAGCTGGCGCATGGCTGATCGCGCCACCCTTTCGGTGCGTGGCCTGGTGATCGCGCCGAGCGCAAGCCCGGTGACACAGACGATTGCGCCGGGCGAGATCGTCGGGCTGGCCGGCCTCGACGGCCACGGACAGGAGCGTTTCCTGAAAATACTAGCCGGGCTGGAACAGGCCGTCGCCGGCGAGGTGGTCGTCGAGGCACTCGAGGGACCCCGCGCCATCACCAGCTTCCGCAAGGCGGTCGCCAGCGGCATCGCCTATTTGCCACGCGACCGGCGCGCCACCGGCATCTTTCCGACCCAGTCGGTGCTCGATAATTTTGCCGTCTCGACACTGTCGCGCGACATGCGTTTCGGCCTGCTCAACTTCGCCGCACGGCGGCGGCGCTACGAGGCCTACCGCGAAAAACTCTCCATCGTCGCGCCACGGCCGGATGCCTCGATCACGACGCTTTCCGGCGGCAACCAGCAGAAGGTGCTGTTGGCCAGGGCACTGGCACTGGAGCCGGCGATCCTGCTCCTCAACGATCCGACACGCGGTGTCGACGTGGCGACGCGCCATGTCCTCTACGACGTGTTCCGCGGGCTGGCGGCGGACGGCATGGCTCTGGTCATCCTGTCGAGCGAGATCGAGGAGATCCTGCTGCTTTGCCATCGCGTGCTGGTGTTCCGCGAACAGCAGGTGGCGGCTGAAATCAGCGGTGAGGCGATGATCAGCGACGCCGTCATCGCTGCCATGTTCGGACGCGCGGCATGAGCGGGTTTCGACGCATGGCCGAGCGATGGCGCGGCGCCGGCTTTGCGACCGTGCTGCTGGTTATCCTGATCACGGTCAATCTGCTGCTCAATCCGGCGCGCTTCCATCCTTCCGCTTGGGGCGCGCTGATCGGGCTCGCCGCACCTCTGATCGGCGCAGCGCTCGCCTCGGCTCCAGTCATCCTAGCCGGGCGCGGCGGCGTCGACATTTCCGTCGGGCCGCTGATGGGGTTCGTCAATGCGATCGTGATCCAGGTGCTGTTTCTCAAGTTTGGAATGTCTTCGCCGCTGGTCATCGTGCCGGCAGCGCTTTTGATCGGCACGATCGTCGGCGCCGCCAACGGCTTCCTGGCGACCATCGTCCGCATCCAGCCGATCGTTGCGACGCTCGGCACCTATCTGATCCTCACCGGCACGACGCTGACCATCCTGCCGGCGCCGATCGGCCCGGCGCCGGGCTGGCTGAAGGCGATGGCCGGCCCCTGGTCGGCACTGCCGCTGGCGCTGATCTTCCTGTCCTGGTCGCTGGTTCGCCAGACGCCTTATTACGACCAGCTGATGGCAGTGGGCAGCGACGACCGCGCCGCCTACACCGCCGGCGTTCCAGTCACCAAAGTCCGTTTCATCGCCTATGTCATGACCGGCATTCTCGCCGCCTGCGCCGGCCTGATGCTGACCGCCCTGATCGGCTCGGCCGATCCCAACATCGGACCGACCTACACGCTGATCGCGATTGCCGCGGTGGCGCTCGGCGGCGTCAGCCTTGCCGGCGGACGCGGCGGGCTCGCCGGGGCCGCTATCGGCGCTATCGACATCTTCCTGCTGCAGAGCGTGCTGACCGCCTTCAACGTCTCCACCTATGTGCTGCAGATCGCCTATGGCGTCATTCTGGTTGTGGCCGTCATCATGACGGCGCTGCAGGAGCGGCTCTCGGGACGGAAAGGCTGAGAAGGATGCGCCAGACCTGGTTTCAGTCCACCAATGCCCGTGTCGCCGGCGCTTTTGCCGTCGCTGCCGCTTTGCACCTCCTTGGCACCTTGCTCATCCCGGGCTATTCGCAGCCGTTCGCCATCCGGGCGCTGTTGGTCATCGCCTCGCTGCTGGCCGTCGCATCGATCGGCCAGACCCTTGTCGTCATTCTGGGCGGCATCGATCTGTCGATCCCCTTCGTCATCGGCTTTGCCAATGTCGTCGCGGCACAGCTTTACGGCGCCGGCTGGAACTTTGCCCTGGTCTGCGCGGCCGTGGGCGTGCTCGCCATGCTGATCGGAGCGCTGAACGGCCTGATTTCGCGCGGGCTCGACATTTATCCGCTGATCGTCACGCTCGGCGTCGGCATGATCGTGCAAGGCGCCGTCCTGCTATGGACCGGCGGCTTTCCATCCGGATCGGCGCCTGCAGCAGTTTCCGCCTTCGTCTCGATCGGCGGTTCTATCGGGCCATTGCCGGTCCCTGGGCTGGTGCCATGCGTCGCGGTATTGACCTTGCTGGTGGCGCTGGTGTTGGCGCGCACACCCTATGGCCGCCGCCTCTATGCGCTCGGCAGCAACCCCGGCGCAGCGCCGCTGGCGCTGATCGATCCCGTCCGCATGTGGACGGTGACCTATGCCGCGAGCGCCTTTTTCGCCGCCACCGCCGGCGTGCTGCTGCTCGGCTTCACCGGCTCTGCCTATGGCGATGTCGGCCAGCCCTATCTGTTCCAGACCATCGCGGCGGTGGTGGTCGGCGGCGCCGCCCTTGTCGGCGGCCGCGGCAGCTATTTCGGCACCATTGCCGGCGTGCTGGTGCTGACGGAGATCAACACGCTGCTGATCGGCCTCGGCTTCCGGCCCTCGACTGTGCAGGCGGCACTTGGCCTGGTCATCGTGCTCTTGGTTTCGCTCTACGGCCGCGAGCGGCATGTGTCAGCGACGATCTGAGGCCGCCTATTCGTTTTAGCCGCATTTGTGCGACGCCAAGTGATCCCACTTGGCTGCAAAATGCTCTACAAACTCCACAGCCGCTTTGCATTGCCGGACAGCAGCTTTTGCCGTTCATCGTCGCTGGCGCCGCTAAGCAGCGCGTGCGTTGCCGCAACCCAGGTCGCAAGGCCGCCGCCAAGCGTGCAGACCGGCCAGTCGCTGCCCCAGACGACCCGATCCCAGCCGAACCATTCGATGGTGTGCTCGACATAGGGACGCAGCGTATCGATAGTCCAGGATCCGGCATCCGCATAGGCGACCACACCGGAAATCTTGCCGACGACGTTCGGGCGCCCTGCGATCTCCGCGATGTGCTCGCGCCACGGATGCTCGCCACCGCCCTTGATGTCCGGCACACCGCAATGGTCGAGCACGAACTGGACGTCCGGCGCGAGGTCGGCGAGTGCCGTCGCCTTGGGGATCTGGTGCGGCAGAACGACAAGGTCGAAGGTCAGGCCGGTGCCGGCAAGCCGCTTGATGTTTTCACGAAACAGCGCGCCCTCCGAGAGTTCATCCGACATGACGTGCAGCACACGCCGAAAGCCCTTGACGAAAGGATCGGCGCGCTGGCGCTCGAGATACGCGGCAAAGCCCGGCACTTCCGGACGGCAGGAGGCGATTGCACCGCGTAGCAGGCTGTCCTTCTGCTGCGACAGCGTTTTCACATGGCTGGTCTCGGCCTCGATATCGGCTGGATCGACATCGACCTCCATATGCAATGCGCCCTCTATGCCGGCCCGCCGGGCCTGGACTGCATATTCGTCATAGGAGAAATCGCGGTTGAGCGCCGGCACGCCGGAAAGCCAGGGGTAGCGCAGCGCCGACTGGTCGATGAGGTGCAGATGGGTGTCGAAGATCATGGCGGCGCTCTCCTCCTTGGCGGCTTCGAGATCATCTCACGGAGAAATTCTTCATTCAAATAAGAATTTACCTCGATTGCTTGACGGTCGACCCCGCCAGTTGGGATAGCTTTTCGGTCGCTGCCAGCAACAGCTCTATCGTCCTCGTGATATCGGGCGCCTTGGGTGCGTTGACCAGGGTTATGTAGGGGATCGACAGCGCGGCGATCGCCTTGCCGTCCGAGCCAAGAACGGGCGTCGACAGGTTGAACACGCCGGCGGTCTGCATCGACGCCATCATCTCGTAGCCGCGTTCCCGGATCTGGTCGAGGCGGGCAAAGAACTCCGGCGATTGAGGCGGCTTGTCGGTGCTGCGCAGATGTTCGGATATCATCATCTGCCGCTCTTCCGGCGGGCGGAACGCCAGCAGCACATGACCGGAGCCGGTGTCGAACAGGCTGATATGCGAGCCGACGCGAATGGAGATGCCCCAGTAATCCGGCGCCTCCTGCTGTGCGATCACCACGGCGGAGCCGCGATCGAAGACGACGAGCTGGTTTGCCTGCTGTGAGGTTTCTGCCAGCTCGCGCATCAGCGGCGTCGCATAGGAAACCAGCCGGCGCACCGGCGCGTGCAGCTGCGCCAGGCCAAACAGTTTGAGCGTCAGCGAATAACGGTCGCCATCGGGACGCGTGACGTAGCCGCGCCGCACCAGCCGATCCAGCATGCGGTAGAACTCATTGGGGCTGCGGTCGAGTTTCTTGGCGATTTCCGCCTGCGTCAGGCCGCCATCGACGCCAGCCAGCAGCTCGAGGATGTCGAGCCCCTTGTCCAACGCCGGGGCTCGATAACGGTCGTCTTCCTCGTCCTCTGCCATTGGGCCTCTCCAGTGAATTTTGCTTTTCATATACGCATAACAGCATTGCTTCCGAAAGAACTTTCGCTTGACGATTATGTAAATGTTTTGTTTGTATATGAATGAAGCTGCCGATCAGCCCTCGCTATGGATCGACGCAGACTCTTTGGGAGGATACCAATGACGAAACTGTTTTGCTGCCTGTCGGCCGGCGTAACGTTGCTCGCACTTGGTGCGAGTGCTGCCTTTGCTGCCGAACTGCCCGGCAAATTCGATGGCGTCACCATCGACGCCAAGCTGATCGGCGGTCAGCAATATGAAGGGCTCTACGCGCGCATCGGCGAGTGGGAAAAGCTGACCGGCGCCAAGGTCAACGTGATCTCGAAGAAGAACCACTTCGAACTCGACAAGGAAATCAAGTCGGACATCGCCTCCGGCAGCATCAACTGGTGCGTCGGCTCGAACCACTCATCCTTCGCGCCGCAATATCCTGATATCTACACCGATCTCAATGCGCTGCTGCCGAAGGAGGAGATCGACGCCTTCGTGCCGTCTACGATCAAGGCCTCGACGCTCGACGGAAAGCTGGTGATGCTGCCGCGCGCGCAGTTCGATGTCTCGGCGCTCTACTACCAGAAGAGCCTCTATCAGGACGAAGCCAAGAAGGCTGCCTACAAGGCCAAATACGGCAAGGAGCTGACCCCGCCCGACACCTGGGACGAGGTCGCCCAGCAGGCGGAATTCTTCGCCAGCCCGCCGGACTTTTACGGCACCCAGTTCGCCGGCAAGGAAGAGGCGATCAACGGGCGCTTCTACGAGATGCTCATTGCCGACGGCGGCGAGTATCTCGACAAGGACGGCAAGCCCGCCTTCAACTCGGAGGCCGGCGTGCACGCGCTCGACTGGTTCGTCAATCTCTACAAAGCCAAGGCGGTGCCGGCCGGCACCACCAACTATCTGTGGGACGATCTCGGCCAGGGCTTTGCCTCAGGCACCGTCGCGATCAACCTCGACTGGCCGGGCTGGGCCGGCTTCTTCAACGATCCAAAGTCGTCGAAGGTCGCCGGCAATGTCGGGGTGAAGGTGGCGCCGAAGGGATCGGCCGGCATTCGCACCGGCTGGTCGGGGCACCACGGATTTTCGGTCACCCAAAACTGCGCAAGCAAGGAAGCTGCGGCGTCGCTTGTCTGGTTCCTGACCAATGAGGACAGCCAGAAGCTTGAAGCAGCAGGCGGCCCGCTACCGACCCGCACGGCGGTATGGGACTGGGACATCCAGCAAGCGGCCAATGATCCTTACAAGAAGGAAGTGCTGGCGGCTTTCCAGGAAGAGGCAAAGCACGCTTTTGCCGTACCGCAGACACCTGAATGGATCGAAATCTCCAACGCCGTCTATCCCGAATTGCAGGCCGCCATTCTCGGCGACAAGACCTCCAAGCAGGCGCTGGACGACGCTGCCGCCAAGGCTACCCAGATACTCGAGGACGCCGGCAAGCTTTGACCATTCTCGCAAGGGGGCGCCGCGCTTATCGACGAGCGGCGCCCCGAACTTTTTCCGAACCATGCGCAACACTCTTTGTCTTGATCCCAGTTCGCCGATGGCGGCCTTCGGCGTCCGGGCACCAACCAGAACCGGATCGACATGAAAGGCTGGAGACCCTCGCCGCCATTGCTGCTCCTGCTGCCGGCGGTGATCGTTCTGGCGGCGGTAGTGGTGGTGCCGCTGCTGCTCTCGCTCTATTCCAGCTTCACGCCGTTCCGGCTGACCAAGCCGGAGACGTTCTGGGTTTTCATCGGCGCGCGTAACTACGTCACCATCCTGGCCAGCCGCGATTTCTGGATCGCCTTTGCCCGTACCGTGGTGCTGCTGACGGTGGCGCTCAACCTTGAAATGCTGATCGGGCTCGGGCTGGCGCTCCTGGTGGAAAAGGCATCGCGCGGACAGCGGATCCTGCGCACCATCATGATGTTCCCGATGATGTTTTCGCCGATCCTGGTCGGCTTCCAGTTCAAATTCATGTTCAACGACAATATCGGCCTGGTGAACAACGCCCTGCAGGCACTCGGCCTGACCGATCGCGCCATTCCGTGGCTGATCGACGGCAATCTCGCCTTCATCGCCATACTGACCGCGGAAATCTGGTCATCGACTTCGGTGTTCGCGATCCTCATCCTTGCCGGGCTGCTGGCGATGCCGCGCGAGCCGGTCGAGGCGGCCCGCGTCGACGGCTGCACGCCATGGCAGACATTCCGCTATGTCACCTGGCCGTTCATCATGCCGTTTGCTTTCATTGCCATGACCATCCGCTCGCTCGACGTGGCGCGCGCCTATGACATCGTCAAGATCATGACCGACGGCGGCCCCGCCGGCCGCACCGAGCTCGTCTGGACGCTCGTCGCCCGCACCGCCTACAGCGACGCCAGGATGGGGATGGCCAACGCCATGGCCTATTTCTCGATCCTGCTGTCGATCCTGTTCACCGTCTATTTCTACCGCAAGCTCGCCACGGCACGCACGCAGATCGCGGCTGAGTGGTGAGGATGGACCAGAACAGCCTGCATCGTCTCGGCAACAAGGCGCTTCGGATCGTCCATGGCGTCGGGCTGTTTCTGGCCATGCTGGTCATCTGCCTGCCCGGCATCTGGATCGTGCTGTCGTCGCTCAGGCCGACCGTCGAGATCATGGCCAAGCCGCCGGTGTGGATCCCGCGGGACCTCTCGCTCGACGCCTACGTCGCCATGTTCAGCGGCGTCGGCAAGGGCGGCATCCCGGTGCTCGACTATTTCCGCAATTCGCTGATCATCTCGGTGACCTCGACCGTCATCGCCATCGTCATCGGCATGGCCGGCGGCTACGCCTTTGCCCGCTACCGCTTCCGCGCCAAGTCGGCGATGTTCCTCGGGCTGATGCTGACGCGCACAGTGCCCGGCATCGCGCTGTCGCTGCCGCTGTTCTTCGTCTTTGCGCGGCTCGGCATCATCGACACGCATTTCGGGCTGATCCTCGTCTATGTCGCGCTCAACGTGCCCTTCACCGTCTGGCTGATCGACGGCTTTTTCCGCCAGGTGCCGAAAGACCTCGCCGAGGCCGCGCAGATCGACGGCTGCACGCGCTGGCAGGCCTTCTGGCAAGTCGAGTTTCCGCTCGCCGGGCCCGGCATCGCCTCGGCCGGCATCTTTGCCTTCCTCACCTCGTGGAACGAGTTCGCGCTGGCCTCGCAGCTGACGCGCTCGATCAACTCCAAGACATTGCCGGTCGGCCTGCTCGACTATACGGCCGAGTTCACCATCGACTGGCGCGGCATGTGTGCGCTGGCCGTGGTCATGATCATACCGGCGCTCACGCTTACCTTCATCGTCCAGAAACACCTCGTCGGCGGCCTCACCTCCGGCGCGGTGAAAGGCTGACATGGCAACAGTATCGCTGAAAAAACTCACCAAAAGCTATGGCCCGGTGGCGGTGGTGCACGGCATCGACCTCGAGGTCGCGGACCGCGAGTTCATCGCGCTGGTGGGACCGTCCGGCTGCGGCAAGTCGACAACCCTACGCATGATCGCCGGCCTCGAGGCGATCAGCGACGGGGTCATCGAGATCGGCGGCCGCAAGGTCAACGATCTGCCGCCGCGCTCGCGCAACATCTCGATGGTGTTCCAATCCTATGCGCTCTATCCGCACATGACCGTGCGCGAAAACCTCGGCTTCTCGCTGAAGATCGCGGGCGCCGCGAAAGAGGAAATGGACCGCCGCGTGGCCGAGGCGTCCGGCATTCTTGGCCTCGACCAATTGCTCGACCGCCGGCCGTCGCAGTTGTCGGGCGGACAGCGCCAGCGCGTCGCCATGGGCCGCGCCATCGTGCGCGATCCCGACGTCTTCCTGTTCGACGAACCGCTCTCCAACCTCGACGCCAAGCTTCGGACGCAGATGCGCACCGAGATCAAGAAGCTGCACGCCAAGGTCCAGTCGACGGTGATCTACGTCACCCATGACCAAGTCGAGGCGATGACGCTCGCCGACCGCATCGTCATCATGCGCGACGGCTTCATCGAGCAGGTCGGCACGCCCGACGAGGTCTTCCGCCGTCCGCAGACCCGTTTCGTGGCCGGCTTCATCGGCTCGCCGCCGATGAACCTGCATGAGGCGGTTGTCGACGACGGACAGCTGCTGTTCGCCAGCGGCGAGAGATTGCCTCTGCCCAGCCAATTCAAGGCCAATGTCGGAACCGGCGACAAGGTGGTGTTCGGCCTGAGGCCCGACGACATCTATCCGACCGGACACGGCATCAGCTCCGGCGAAGAGGTCGACGTCCACCAGGTGGAATTGCCGGTGACCGTCACCGAGCCGCTCGGCAACGAAACGCTGGTGTTCGCCGAATTCAACGGCGGCGACTGGGTATCGCGGATGCTCAATCCAAAGCCGCTCAAAGCCGGCGACTGGGTTAAGATGAGCCTGGACCTGTCGCAGGCCCATCTGTTTTCTGCCGAAACGGGCAAGACATTGCGAGGTTAACGTCATGGCAAAGATCGAAAAAATTGAACTGCGGATGGTCGACCTGGTGCCGAAGGTCAAGCGCACCGATGCGATCCAGAGTTTTGTCTCGCAGGAGACACCGATCGTCACCATCACCGACGCCGACGGCGCCGTCGGCACCGGCTACAGCTACACGATCGGCACCGGCGGCTCATCGGTGATGCGGCTCCTGGCCGATCACCTTGCGCCGCGGCTGATCGGCCGCGATGCGGATATGATCGAGGCGATCTGGCACGCGCTGGAGTTCGCCACCCACGCCACGACGATTGGCGCGATCACCGCAATCGCGCTCGCGGCCGTCGATACCGCACTTTGGGATCTGCGGGCGAAGAAGCAAAACCTGCCTTTGTGGAAGCTGGCCGGCGGCGCCAAGGACCGCTGCCCGCTCTACACGACCGAGGGCGGCTGGCTGCACATCGAGACCGAGGCGCTGGTCGAGGACGCGCTGGCCGCCAAAGCCAAGGGTTTTCGCGGGTCGAAGGTCAAGATCGGCAAGCCGCACGGCTGCGAAGATCTCGCCCGGCTGACGGCGGTGCGCCAGGCGGTTGGAGACTCCTACGAGATCATGACCGACTGCAACCAGGGCTTTTCGGTCGACGAGGCGATCCGCCGGGCCGAGCGGCTGCGTGAGCTCGACCTCGCCTGGATCGAGGAACCGCTGCCGGCGGACGACATTGACGGCCATGTCCGTCTGTCCAATGCGACTTCGACGCCGATCGCCATCGGCGAGTCGCTCTACTCGATCCGGCATTTCCGCGAATATATGCAGAAGGGCGCGTGCTCGATCGTTCAGGTCGATGTCGGTCGCATCGGCGGCATTACGCCCTGGCTGAAGGTAGCGCACGCAGCCGAGGCGTTCGACATCCCGGTCTGCCCGCATTTCCTGATGGAACTGCATGTCAGCCTGACCTGCGCCATTCAGAACGGCCGATATGTCGAGTATATTCCGCAGCTCGACGAGCTGACCGGGAAGAAAATGCGCATCGAGGACGGGCACGCATTGGCGCCGGACGAGCCCGGCATTGGCATCGACTGGGACTGGGATGCGATCAAGGCCAAGAGCATCGCGGAATTCACGACCGATATAACAAAATAGGGAGCCGGACATGCAGCGAATGGGAATGGTGCTTGGTCTCAAGCCGGAGAAAGTCGCTGAATATGTGCGGCTTCACGCCGCCGTCTGGCCGGATGTTCTCAGGATGATTTCCGCCTGCAACATCAAGAATTATTCGATCTATCTCAGGGAGCCGGAGCACCTGCTGTTCAGCACCTTCGAATATCACGGCACCGACTATGCCGCCGACATGGCGAAGATGGCAGCCGATCCCAGGACGCAGGAATGGTGGGCGCTCTGCATGCCTTGCCAGGAGCCGCTGCCGACCCGCAAGGAGGGCGAGTGGTGGGCGACGATGGACGAAGTCTTCCATCATGACTGATGATGTTTTCGATCCCGCCTCGCTTGCTCAGGCCTGGGCACAGCCGTCAAAGCCCAGACCGATCGTGATTTTTGGCGCAGGCTCGATCGTCGGCGATGCGCATTTCCCAGCCTATGGGAAAGCCGGCTTTCCGGTCGCCGGGCTTTTCGATCCCGACCACGCCAAGGCCGGAAGGTTGGCAGAGAAATGGGGCGTCACAGCTTACCGGTCGGTCGAGGAAGCAGCGTCAATCGATGACGTCGTCTTCGATCTGGCGACGCCGCCGGCCCATCATGCCGGCGTGCTCAGGGCGTTACCCGACAATGCTGTGGCGTTGATCCAGAAGCCGATGGGCAGTGACCTCCGCGAGGCGACCGAAATCCTGGAAATCTGCCGCTCCAAAAATCTCAAGGCAGCGGTGAACTTCCAGCTTCGCTTCGCGCCGATGATGCTGGCGCTCAGGGATGCGATCGCCAAGGGTTGGCTCGGCGACGTGGTCGATTTCGACGCGTGGCTGGCGCTGGCGACACCCTGGCAGCTTTGGGAATTTCTGCTGGCGGCACCGCGCGTCGAGATCGCAATGCATTCGATCCATTATCTCGACCTGATCCGGCAATTGCTCGGCGACCCCAAGGGGGTTCACGCCAAGACACTCGGCCACCCCGGCCACAAGGTTGCGCAAACGCGCACCAGCGCGATCCTCGACTATGGCGACACCGTGCGCTGTGCACTGTCGATCAACCATGATCACAAATTCGGTCGAAAACACCAGGCCTGCGAATTCCGCATCTGCGGCACCGAGGGCGCCGCCTATCTCAAACTGGGGCTCAATCTCGACTATCCGCGCGGCGAGCCGGACATCCTTGAAATCTACCCCAAGGGCGGCTCCGACTGGATTGCGGTGCCGCTCGTCGGCGAATGGTTTCCCGATGCCTTTGTCGGCCGCATGGCCAATGTCCAGCGCTACGCAGCGGGCGAGGACAGCGAGCTTGTCAGTTCCGTCGAGGATGGCTGGAATACCATGGCGCTGGTCGAGGCCGCGTACCAATCGAGCGCGGCGCCGGCAACACCGATCGCGGCGAGGCCCTGACATGGAACAGACTGTCTATTTCGAGGACTATCAGATCGGCTCGTCGCGCATGACCAGCGGGCGCACCATCACCGAGACCGACTTCGTCGTCCATGCCGGCCACACGGGCGATTTCTTTCCCCACCACATGGACGCCGAATTCATGAAGACGACGCCGTTCGGCCAGCGTATTGCCCATGGCACGCTGGTCTTTTCGGTCGGCGTCGGGCTGACGGCGAGCGTCGTCAACCCGGTCGCCTTTTCCTATGGCTACGATAGGTTGCGCTTCATCAAACCGGTGTTCATCGGCGACACGATCAAGACCCGCACCACCATCTCGGCTAGGGAAGACGACCCGAAGCGGCCGGATTCGGGTCGCGTCATCGAGCGTTGCGAAGTCATCAACCAGCATGGCGATGTGGTGCTGGTCGCCGACCACATCTATATCGTCGAGCGTCGCGATAAGCCGAGCAGAGCCTCGACGGATGGCGCTGAAATCTAAAGCCAAAAAAACCGCCTTGCGGCGGTCCTCGGTGCGAATCAGCACCATACGTAAATTAGTAGCATAGCTGCCGGCACAAAGCAAGAACAACATGTGGCGCTGTCGGCAAAAAATGCGAATTCACTTTACCTGTTCCCGTCTTTATCCGTTTGCCGAGGTCGCGCTCAAGGGCGCCTGCCCCGGAACGTTAAGGTGGAACTGTCGACAGGCAGCGGATGGTGCCGACATCGGGAATTGGTCATATCCGGTTGACCGGATATACCGGCTTGCCGCCGCGCAGGACCGATGCGACATCGGCAAACACCTTGTTGCGAACCTCGGCGTAAGACTGGGTCGAGTAATGCGCCGCGTGTGGACTGACCAGGACGGTGTCCAGCGCCAGCAGCGGATTGTCGGGCGAAGGCGGCTCCTGCTCGAACGTGTCGATGCCGGCGCCTGCCAGATGGCCGCGCCGGATCAAATCCGCCAACGCGACCTCGTCGACCAGCCCGCCACGGGATACGTTGATGAGTATTGCCCCTTCCTTCATGCGCGACAGGGCTTGCGCCGACATGATGTTTCTGGTCTCCGGTGTCGCGGGAACGTGCAGCGAGACGATGTCGGCCCTGGCCAGCAGCTCGTCGAAGCCGACCGGTTCGGCACCACCGGCCGCGATGCGCTCTGCCGGCATATGCGGGTCGTAGGCGATGATGTGGTAGCCGAAGACCCGCGCCCGCTCGGCAGTCAGCCGCCCGATCTGGCCGAAGCCGATCAGGCCGAGGATCTGCCGGTCGGGCCGCGTGATGCCGGCGCCATCGGTCATTGCAGCCCAGCGGCCGGCGCGCACCGCGCTGTCGAACTGCTTCAGCCTGCGCGTCAAGGCCAGGATCAAGGCCATGGCATGGGTGCTGACCTCCACCAGATTGGCGTCCGGCACATAGGTTACCTGAACACCGGCACGGCTGGCGGCCTCGACGTCGATCGAGTCGAGCCCTACGCCGAACCGTCCGATGACCTTGAGGTTGTTCAGTTCTGCCAGAACGCGAGCCGTGATCGGCTCCCGCAATATCATCAACGCGTCGGCGTCGCGGCAGTGTTCGATCAGGGCATCTTCTGTGAGGAGCGTCTTCTCGATAAACTCGGCGTTCAAGCCGTCGAGGTAGCTTAGCTGCTCTTCCTCGACTGACAGCACGCCGTCGGTCTTGATTATCTTCATGCCAAACTCTTGCTATGAGGCGCTGCGCGCCGAGGCGACGCCGGCGGCAAGGCCGGCGCCAAGAAACATCGTGTCGCTGGCCAGCATGTAGAAGCTGATGCCGTGCTTCGACCATTTCCCGACATCGTCTGCCGAAGGGCGAAAGATGCCGACGGCCTTGCGGGCCGCACGCGCCGCAGCCGCGATCCTGACGATCGCGGCATTGAGCTTGTCCTGACCGGCCGGCCCCATGGCGTTGATCGAGACAGACAGGTCGCCGGGGCCAATGAAGATCACGTCGACGCCGTCGACCTGGACAATGTCGTCGATGTTGGCGAGGCCCTCGGCCGTCTCGACCTGGATGGCGACCGTCAGGACATCGTTAGCCGACATGAGGTAGTCCGGAATCCTGTAGCCATAACCGGCGGCGCGGCCTGGACCGACGCCGCGTGCGCCGACAGGCGGGTAACGGCAGGCCATGACCGCCATGCGCGCTTGCTCGGCCGTCGAGACGCGCGGTACCAGGACGCCCGACGCGCCGGCGTCGAGCGCGGCGGCTATCCACTCCGGCGTGTGGCCCGGCACACGCACCATCGCAGGAACCCTGTGGACATCGGCTGCTCGGATCAGATCTTCAAGCCGCTCGCGGCCGATCTGCGAATGCTCCCAGTCGATGCACAGAAAATCGACCCCGCTTGCGGCCGCCACTTCGACCGCCACCGGATGCGGGATGGCGCAGAAGGTGCCGATGAGGCGATTGAGAGAGACACATTTCTTGCGAAAGTCGTACATGACATCTCCAGAGATTTTTCGGTGCCGGCAAAACCTGTTCGCGCTATGTGGCCCGCGGCAAAGGATGCACGGCTTCCGTCGACATCGGGAAATGCCGGCTGCCGCCTGAAAACGGCGGGAAGGTCTTGTAGTCGGCGCGCATCTCCAGCCGCGCCGGCGATTGCAGCGCGTGCGTCAGCGCCGCGGGACTGTCGAACATGACGCGATTGCGCTGCATATGGTCGACCCGCGGCCAGGGCAGCGAGCCGCAGCAATCCAGTCGCGACAGGACCTCGATGTGGCGAATGCCGGGGAAGCCCCGCATCAATTGCGGATGATGCGTCACATAATGGTAGAGCCAGACATTCATGTCTTCGGCCGGCCCGGGATAGTGGACAAGATAGCTGCAAGGGAGCCCAGACGTCTTGACGCCAGCGTCATCGACGGGAAACGGACGCACGCACATTGCCTGCTGCGTCGGCCTCGAACCGGCGATGCTCGACAGCATACCCGGTGCAGCAAGCGCCTGCAGATGTCCGGACGGCGCGAGCGCCGCCTCCATGTCTGCCAACTCGTCGAAATAGAGCTGGAAGCCAAAGACTGGCGGTGGACCATCCTTGTTGAACAGGTCCGTTGCCACTTCGGGCAGATAGATGTTTGCAAGCGCAAGGCCCGGCGTTGATGCGATCACGCGCCGCACAGCGTCCACATCGTCACGGGCGATGACCAAATTTGCCTCGCGGTCATCGTGGAAGAAAGCAAGATAGGCAAAGCGCATGTGGACACCTGCTGGATCGAGTTCGACTAGATCAAATTCGGAAGAAAGAGGGCGATCTGCGGAAAGAGGACAATCAGCAGGATCAGCAGAAGCGTCAGCGCGATATAAGGCGCTGCGGCCATGGCAACCGTTTTGAGCGACGTGCCTTTCGGCGCAACACCGATCATTATGAACAGCAGCAGACCAAACGGCGGCGTGGTGAAGCCGACCTCGTAGGCGAGCAGCAGAATCAGCCCGAACCATACCGGCTCGTAGCCGAATTGCTGGGCGATCGGCAGGAAGATCGGCAGCGTGATCAGCATCATCGAGACCTGATCCATGAACATGCCGAGCAGCAGGATGACAAGCACCATCATGAGCAGCATGGGATACGGTCCAAGATCGTAGCCGACGATGAACTGGATAAAGCCGTTGGAGGCGCCGGAGAAGGCGAATATCTGCGAGAACGTCGTCGAAGCCGAGATGATCAGGAAGGTCATGCCGGTGACCTTCATCGCGTCGTCCAGCGACTTCCAGACAACCGACCAGCTGAACCGCCGGTAGACAAACAACAAGGCGAAGACGGCGGCACAGCCAAGCCCTGCCGACTCGGTCGGCGTCGCTATTCCAAGGATGATCGTGCCGACCACCATGAACACGATGACGCTCATCGGAATGATGTTGACGGCAACCGCCCTCACCTTCTCGGCCGCAGGAACGGCGGGCACCGGATAGTGCGGAGCGGCGTCCGGGTCGATCTTCGTCTGTGCGAAGATCAGGGCCGCGTACATGACAACGAGAAGCAGTCCGGGCAAAGCCCCCGCTATGAGCAGCGCGCCTACGTCAATCTGGGCCAGCGAGCCGAGCAAGACGGCCAGCGAGGATGGCGGGATGATGACGGCAAGGCTTCCGGCGCCAAGCACCGGGCCGTAGGCCATATGCGACTTGTAACCTCGCTTCAGCATCTCGGGCACCATCAGCGAGCCCATCATGCCGGTATTGGCGAGGCTCGAGCCTGATAGCGCGGAAAAGATGGTGCCGGCGGCGAGGACGACATAGGCAAGACGTCCGCGCAGATTGCCGATGCACAGGTCGAGCGCGTAGATGACCTTCTCGCCGAGGCCGGAGCGGAAGAACAGGCTGCCCATGACAAGAAACATCGGCAGCGGGGCAAGCGCATAGGTCGAGACAGCGTCGGAGAAGTTGGCGACCATCTGCGTCACGCCGATCGAACCGCCGAAGAACAGGTACAGCCCGATCACATTGGTGACGAAAAACGCGAAGGCGACTGGCAGCCCGAGGCCCATCAACACAAGAATGGTGCCAACGAGCACGGCGAATGGAAACAGCCAGGCCACTACTCAGAGCCCTTCCATTTCCAGCGGATCGAGCGTGTACAGCGTGTCACGGCCGAGCAGATATCTGGGCCATTCCAGCGCCGAGAGATAGAAGGCGAGCATGATGGGCAGGAAGACCAGCCATTTCGGCATATCGAAACTGCGCGTTTCATATTCGCCGCCCGCCACGGCGCTTATCAGGGAAGACAGAGCGACGCTGCCAAGGTAGAGGCTGACGGCAATGCAGGCGAGATAGACCAGCTTTTCAAGCACCGCCCGTGCCCGCACCGGAAGCGCCTGGCGCAGGAACTCGACGAAGACATGGCCCTTGCTGTGGACCAGCCAGGGCATTGGCAGAAATGCCGCGTAGAGCAGACCGTATTCCGTCGCCGACACCGCCCAGGCAAGCGGCCTCAGGCCCAGATTGCGGACGCACACATCAGCGACCACCGCGACAATGATCAGGCCAAGCACCACTTTTGCCGCCGCGGCAAGCGCAAGGCTCAGCTTTCCGATCGCTGCAAACAATCTGTCCATTCCCGACGACCCTCATGTCCACCTTGATGAAGGGCGCACCAGCGCCCTCCGTTCGGACTACTGAAAGAACTTCTTCAACTGATCGATGTTGGTGGGATCGCGTTTGGTCATTCTCGCCCAGCTCGCCTGCGTGGCAGCCGCCAGGAATTTGTCGCGGCCGGCGCCGGTCAAGCTGATCACCTTCTGCCCGCCGCCGATCATCGCCTGTGCCTGCTTTTCGGACTCGGCGAGATTGGCGTCGTAGCTCGCGCGCTCGTATTCGACGGCCGTGTCGGCAAGCAGCTTCTGCGCCTCGGGCGACAGCGTGTCCCATTTCGCCTTGTTGATCGAGATCAGCACATCGGTTTTGAAGAATTGCGGGTCGACACGGTATTTGGTGAATTTGTCCCAGCCGAAGGACGCATAGCCAAATACCGTATACGCGTTGGCATTGACGACGCCGCGCTCGAGCGAGGTGTAGACATCCCCCGGCGCTTGCACGATCACCGTTGCGCCCAAGGATTCAAGGAAATCGCGGTAGAGCGGCGACGAGCGGATCTTCAGACCGCTCCAGTCGATGCTGCCTTCGCTGTTGAGCTTGGGTTCGTCAACGGTGAAGACGTTGAAGCCCGAGCCCGCGTCGACATGCGCCAGCAGGTAGGCATTGGCCTTCTTCTCGAAAATTCCGTTGATGAAATCCCAGCCGCCATTGTCGCGGACCTCCCACGGCGTCTTCGTCGACGCGGAGAAAACCTCGCCTTCGGGCACGAGCTCCAGGAACTGCCCTGCCGGCGTGTCGATCACGTCGATCAGGCCGCTCCTGAGCGCCGCGCCCTGCTGAATCGGCGGAATGACCTCCGGCCCGCCACGCACATTGATCTGAACCACGCCTTTGCCCTTTTCGTTCACCTTCTGAACGAACTTCAGGAAGCTCTGGGCGTAGCCGTTCTGCGTCGGCGTAAAATGCACGGCGTTGAGGACAACCTCTTCGGCCGTGGCGATACCCGCTACACCCGACATGAGTGCAGCCAGAACAAGGGATTTCCAAATGCGCATTGCCGTACTCCCTCTGATAGTTCGCCCATGATCTGGCCCATGATCGGGTCGATCTAAAATTGCAATCGCTGCGCCGTCGCGTGAACGGCGGTTAGTTGACATCATCTCCTACTGTCAGGAACCGCCCATGCGCATAGAAGACCGGCGACCGGTCAGCGCGATCCAGCGCGACGCCTGAGACGATGCCGATGACGATCATGTGCGACGCCCGCACAATGATTTCGGCCACCCGGCATTCGAACATTGCACGCGCGCCGATAAGCAAGGGCGCGCCGGTTTCGCCACGCACCCATGATCCGGACGAGAACCGCGCGGCGCCCTTGGCTTTGGTCATGCCGCCAAAGGCACGTACAACGTTCTCCTGGTCGCCGGCGGGAAGATTGACCGAAAACGGCAATCCTTCGCGAATGGCCGAGGCAAAGGTGCTGCCGCGGTTGACGCAGGCCAGCAGCGACGGCGGCTCGGCGCTGAACGAGCAGAGAGCCGTCGCCGTGATGCCGCAAAAACCGATCTCGTCATGTTCCGACGCGAGGACGGCGACCGAGCCCGCCACGGCCCGCATCGCCTGCTTGAAGGCGCGCGGATTGATGGCGTCGTGCCCATGCACCCACGTCGGAATGGCGGCCGCCGGCATCAATTTACTCGAAGCCCGGCCTGGCGCATCAGCGGCAGCACGCGGTCACAGAAGAAGGGCAATTCGTAGGTGTAGTTGACGAATGTGAGGGCGGCACCGGAATAGCCCTGGTCCATGATCTCAGTGAGATCGTCGACGATCTTTTCCGGCGTGCCGATGAGCGGGAACGTTCCGGCACCGCCGGCGAACCTTTGCCGATATTCGGTGAAAGCCTTCGCATCGTGCGAGTTCGCGAATTCCTTCTTCTTGCGCATGTGCTCGTCGACGGCACCCTCGTCCGCGCATTCCAGCGCGTAGTGCCGGTAGTAGTCCTCGGCTTCCTGCTGGGTCTCCCGGCAGACGACGTGACAGACCGTATAGACGCCGACTTCGCGTCCGACTTCGGCCGCTCGGTTTGTGATGTCGACCACATGCGCACGGCCGTCGGCGATTTCGGAAAAAGTCGAAAACAAATAGTCGCAGTGGCGCGCTGCATAGTTGCGCCCCGGCGCGCCGAAGGCGGCGTTCATGGTCACCGGTCGTGGCGCCTGCAGGCTTGGCGGGCGGCTGACGACCCCCTTCAGATCATAGAACTCTCCGCCGAAGTCGAACGGCTCCCTCGATTGATAGGCACGCACGATGATGTTGATCCATTCCTCGGCCTGATCGTAGGTTCGATCGCCGACCGTCTGCCCGAACATGGCGAACTCGTCCGGGTTCCAGCCGCAGACGATGTTCAAGCCGGCCCGGCCATTGGAGATGTGGTCGACCGTCGCCAGCGCTTTTGCAGCCTGCAGCGGATGAACCAGCGGCACATGCACCGTCATGAACAGGCCGATGTTTTCCGTGGCGACAGCAAGACCCGCCGCCCAGGTGAAAGTCTCGAACGACCATTCCCGCACATGCGTCAAACCGCCGAAGCCGCGCCAGCGGGCGATCGGCAGCAGAAACTCCAGGCCGGCGCGATCGGCGACGCAGGCAGCATTGAGATTGTCTTCCCAGCGGGCACGCCAGCGCTCGGGAACGGTGGTCATTGCCAGGCCGCCATCGGCGTTCATGGAAAAGACGCCGAGCTTGAACCTGTTCGGCCCTTTCAGCGGGTGCTGCTTCCTGATCATGATTTCCCCCGCTGCGACATGCTCTCACCTTCGCCGGTGGAATGTTGAGACGGTGGGCTCAGCTTCATGAAACGCTCCTCGGCGTTCTGAATGAAGTGGGTCATGCGGTCGTAAGCGGCGACGGCGTCGCGCTTGACGAATGCCTCGTAGATGGCGCGCATGCCGGCAACGATAACGGCCTGCGTCGGCTGGTGCGACAGCGTCCTTAAACGGACGACGAGCACGTGGTCGGCGAAGCGGGCAATCGTTTGTGAAAGGCGCTCGTTCTCGACGGCACCGAGCCAACAATTCCTGAATGCCGAGTTGGCCTGGAAAAAGCGGTCGGCATCCCCGGCGGCGGCCGCTGCCTCTGCCTCCCGAAGCGCGGCTGCCAGCGTCTTGAGGCCAACGGCGTCAAGTGTCCGTGCGGCGTGTGCGGCGGCCCGCGGCTCGAGCAAGCGGCGGACCTCGAAGATGTTGGCGACATCCGTCGCGGTAAGCGTGGGCAGCGTGAAGCCGCGTGTCGTGCCGACGAGATAGCCCTCATGCACCAACTGCATCAACGCGTCGCGGACAGGCATTCTGGAAATGCCGAGCTGGGCGGCAATATCGACGTCGACGAGTTTCCGGCCGGGCGCCAGTTCGCCGCGCTGTATCGTCAGGCGGATAGACCTGGGCACGCAGATTGCCCTCGCCAACCCGTTTGAGCTCTATCGTTTCCGTCATCCACGCCTTCCCATGCGGAGATTTCGTATATCGTTTGAGGCTGTGTTCTCGCGGTCGTGCCGTTGAAATGCAGCCACGTATCGGCAGAAATCCACCTGTCAGCCATGTTCCCGGCTCAAGTGGAGCACAGGCTGGATCACCTGGCAAGATGTTTTAAGTGTATAATGTATACTGTTTGAGTTCGCTGTCCGGGGGCGGAGGATCGCGCCATCTGTGCTGCCGCGCCGCGCGACGGCGGGGACAGCTAACGATCCGCGCGGTTCGGTAAAAAACGTACGGACGTTTTTCCGTGACACATCGAAGCTGGTGGATTTAACTAAAATTACTTGCGATCTGCGCGCGCCGGCACGCCCACCCCGATCCCCTCGCCGGTACGCATTACTGGATCGCCCGCCGTATCGAAAGGTGCGGCGGGCTTTTCGTTTCGTTTGGCGGGGAGGCACTTATGCGAGACTTGCCCAGGAATATCGACGCAGACGTCGTGATCGAAATCAGCAAGCTGCTCGACGACCGGGCGAAGTCCGTGCCGGTGCCGGTGCACAAGCTGGCGGCGATGATCCGGCTGGGCGTCGAGACGCGTCTGACCAATCACTCCATCGAAGAGTTGATCGTGGAGATGGCCGCGACGCGAGGGCTTCCGATGTTGTTCGATTTGCCCGTGGTAAATGTCGACAATGTCGTTCCGTTCGCCTCGGCGCGGCGTCCCCGCTGACACTTCGCTCGACCCCGCCGATCGTCGCGTCGCCGCCCGACTTCACTTGTCCTGATGCGCGGGCCGAGTGTCGCCTTTCTTTTCGGGGTCGTGGGTATGGTGGCTGTCGCGTTCGCCGCCGCCGCCGGAGATCTTGCTGTGGCTGCGACGGTCGGAGTCGGCCGGCGGCTTTTCGACGCTCAGCGGCTTCTTGGCGTTTTCGTGCGCGGCGCCGGGACCGCCCTGGCGGATGCTGGCAGGAGTCTTCTTCGACGTGGACATGACCTAGCGATCCTGGACGTTGCCTTGATGGGTGGTGTTGACCCTCGTATTGCCTTGCTGGCCCTGCTTGTTGGGATCCGGAACGGCAGATTGCGGTGCCTGGTCGGCTGCTATCGATTTTTTGTCACCGGCGCCCTTTGGGCTCAGATTCTTCGGCGGCACAGGGGGAGGTTTTGTGCTCATGGCGTTTGTCCTTCCGCCACCCAAACAAGCGGCTCGGGAGAAAGGTTCCCGAGGGTCCGACACTAACGGTGATTGCCGCAACGAGCCGGGTCCACAGGCCGTGGCTTGGGGCCGGCGGGATCCAGGATTATTTCTTGATGATGTTTCCGTTGTTCAGATCGAAGGCCTGGGCACCGAATGCCTGCCTGAAGAAATCCTCCTGCAGATCGCCCCATTCGCCGAGATAGGCGCCGCAATTGCTGCAATGGATCGGCGTCGAATCCTTCGCGTTGTCGGGAATCTCCATCAGGATCGTCCCGCACGCCTTGCAATCGAGCTTGTCATCCAAACGGCGGCCCATTAGCCGATAATTGCGCGTTTTCGGCCGCGCGCCAATTGTCGTTTTCGTACGAAGCTGCGAACGGTACGTTTTCCACCTGCAGGCGGGCAGTAGTCTATCGGTCTGCCGGATTTCCGAACGCCGGATCGCGCCGCCTCGAATACGTCGCCACCCGCGGCAGGTCGTCTGGAAAGTCGACCCAGGGCAGCCTCATGTCCCAATATGCGTGAGCTTGTGGCGGAAACCGTTCGGGGTGGTCGAGAAAACCGATCGCCAGATAGAGTTCGTCGGGCAGGCCCTGGTCAACATAGCCGATCGATGTTCCGCAATCCGCACAGAAGGACCGGAGCACGCCGGGGGTTTTCGAAAAGGTCTTCGGTATGCCGGTGAGCAAAGTGAGTTCAGAAGGCCGATAACCAACCCACACCGTCAGAGGGCTTCCTATCGCCTTGCGGCAGTCGTCATCGTGATCGGAGCAAATCCAGAAAGGCTCGCCGCGCATCTCCGCCGTTATGGCGCCGCAAAAACAGGACCCCGTTTCAGTTCGTGGCATTGCCTACCTTCATTGCTGAGTCTCACTCATTGCTGGCCTGGCATTTCGGTATTTTCCTTGGGGTTCTTCTTGATGCCGGCGGCAGGCGAGGTATCTGCCGGAGCATTGCCACCCTGGTTCTGCTCAGGGGCTCGTTTGAGCGGCGACGTCTGCCAGCCCATATCGCCGTACAAAAAGCCTATGAGAAAGCCGACGATGATGATGGCCGAAATCACCATCGCAATTAACGCGTTACGTCGCTCCATTTCGCGCGACTCCTTTCTTCGAGCCGAACAAACGATGGCGGATATGGTTCCGGCGAGACGGAACGGTGTGACGGTAGGGACCCGGCCCGGAACATTCAGCCTTACGGCGGGTTCTTATGAATGCTCTTCTTACAGGGAGTGGCTTGCATGAAACCCGCCGTAACCGATCGCATCGAAACCAAGAGATACGACCACCCGACAGGCGGCTGAGGATCGCTTAAATCCCTCGTCCGCAAGGCGCGTGGCGAAGGCCTGCTGTTGTCCGGGATATGGAGCACGCTGCTCAAGCAGAACAAGGCCGACGGCTATATGTGCGTGTCTTGTTCATGGGCAAAGCCAGCCCAGCCGAGGCCTTTCGAGTTCTGCGAAAACGGCGCCAAGGCCACGATGTGGGAGCAGACGAAGCTGCGCTGCGAACCCGCTTTCTTCGCCGAGCACCCGGTGACGGAATTGCTCGATTGGCCGGACCACGATCTGGAGAAGCAGGGCAGGCTTACGGAGCCCATGCGCTACAACGCCGCCGTCGACCGTTACGAGCCGGTTTCCTGGGAAGATGCATTCCGCGACATAGCTGCCGAGCTGCAGCGGCTCGATCCAAAATCGGTGGTGTTCTACACGTCTGGCCGGGCCTCGCTCGAGGCTTCCTTCATGTACCAGCTCTTTGCGCGGATATATGGGTCTTCGAACCTGCCCGATTCGTCCAACATGTGCCACGAATCGACCTCGGTCGGCTTGCCGGAATCGATCGGTTCGCCGGTCGGGACCGTGCAGCTCGAAGACTTTGCGAAATGCGACATGATGTTCTTCTTCGGACACAACACCGGGGTGACGGCGCCGCGCCTGCTGCATCCGCTGCAGGAGGCACGTCGACGCAACGTGCCCGTCTTCACCTTCAATCCCTTGCCCGAGCGGGGACTGAAGCGCTTCAAGAACCCGCAAAACCCTGTCGACATGCTGTCGCCCGGGCCTGGCACCAAAATGTCCAGCGACTTCTTCCAGGTTCGTTCCGGCGGCGACATTGCCGCGATGACGGGCATCGCCAAAGCGTTGCTGGCGCTCGATGATGCCGCCCGCGAAAGCGGCAGGACGCGTGTCCTCGACACGGCTTTCATCGCCGAGCACACGCATGGCTTCGCCGAGTTCGAGGCCTTCCTGCGCAACGCCCAATGGAGCGATATGGTGGCGCGATCCGGCATTGCGCAGACCGACCTGGAGCATGTCGCCGAGGTCTACAGCCATTCCAACGCCGTGATCGGCAATTACGGCATGGGCCTGACCCAGCATCGGCACGGCACAGAGAACGTCCAGATGCTGTGCAACCTTTTGATGATGCGCGGCAATATCGGAAAATCCGGCGCCGGCATTTCGCCGCTGCGCGGCCATTCCAATGTCCAGGGGCAGCGCACCGTCGGCATATCGGAAAAACCAGAGCTCGTCCCGCTCGACAAATTCGCCGAATTCTACGCCTTTGAACCGCCGCGCGAAAAAGGCCTCGATACGGTCGAGACCTGCGAAGGCGTCATCGATGGATCGGTCAAGGGCTTCGTCGGGCTGGGCGGCAATTTCGTGCGGGCCGTTCCGGAAACCGGCCTGGTCGAGAAAGCCTGGCGTGGGCTCGACCTGCATGTCGAGATCGCGACCAAACTCAACCGCAGCCATCTGATCGCCGGCCGGACAACCTACCTGCTGCCTTGCCTGTCACGGCTGGAAAGAGATCATCAGGCGAGCGGCGACCAAAGGGTGTCGATCGAGGATTCCACCGCCTGTATCCACGGCTCGTTCGGATCGCGACCTCCGGCTTCGTCACATCTGCTTTCCGAGCCCAGGATCGTCGCCGAACTTGCCAAGGCGACGGTGCCAGGCAGGAGTTCGATCCAATGGGATGAGTGGGTTGGGGATTATTCCCGCATCCGTGACGAGATCGAGCGCTGCTACCCCCAACATTTCCGCGACTTCAACAAGCGTTTCCTGACACCCGGCGGCTTCCATCGCGACATCACGGCCAGCAAACGGGTATGGGAGACGCCGAACAAGAAGGCCAACTTCAAGCTGCCAAGTGGCCTTGAAACCGATCCTGACATCGATGTCGCCGGCCGCGATGTGCTGACACTGATCACGGTCCGCTCCAACGACCAGTTCAACACGACCGTCTACGGCTACAACGACCGGCTGCGCGGCATCAGCGGCACACGCATGGTGCTGTTGATGAACGAGAAGGATATCCAGCGCCTCGGTTTGAGCGCGGGACAGGAGGTCGATCTCGAAGCCAATGCGCAGGATGGTGTGGAGCGCCGCGTGCGCGGGCTGCGCATCACGCCTTTCTCGGTTCCGGAAGGAAATTGTGCCGGCTATTATCCCGAGCTCAACCCGCTGGTTCCTTTGTGGCACAGAGCCGAGAAGGCTCATGTTCCGGCAGTCAAATCGGTACCGGTGCGGATATTGCCATAGGCCGGCCATGGGGTCTGGCTCGCAATGGCGGAGCAATGCGGCCTGCCACAGGTTCGGCGGCAGCGTGATGGAAAATCTGCATCGAAGCCGGCGATACGCTGGCCGGCGACGGCTGGCTGGCACCACGCCACGCCCGACCGACAAAGCCGCTGGAATGCCAGGAATTCAGGAAGCCCGCGCGAGTTCATCTACGGCGTTCAGGATCGCACTCTGGCTCGCCGGCTTCTGCACGATCCTGCAGGCGCGGAACCAGGCCGGAATTTCCCGTTCGCCAAAGCCTGAGAGGAAGGCGAACGGAACACCACGCATCCGCAACGCTTCGGCAATCGGGTAGCTGGTTTCGTCGTTCAGCTGGATATCCAGTAACGCGGCGTCGATCCCGCCTTCGCCGACGAGCCGGAGTGCCGCCGTCACCGACGAAACAGGTCCAACCACCTGATGGCCGGCTTTTCGCAGGTAAGCCGCCGCGTCGTCGGCGATCAGCCATTCATCCTCGACGATCAGCACACGCACCTTTCCGGTCACGACGAGCCCTCGCGGGTCAGAGGGAATGCAATTTCCGCCTCCAAACCATTTGAGCGGAAACTTGTTTCAACTTTTCCGCCCAGCCTGTAGCCGATTTCTCCGCGCAGAAGGGTAAGGCCGAAGCCGCTGTCGGTTGGCTCCTTGATGCGGGGGCCGCCCTTCTCGCGCCAGACGAGCTTGAAGGTTCCATCCACCACCGACCATTTCACAATTATCCGCCCGGCAGGCTTCGACAGTGCGCCATATTTGGCGGCATTGGTCGCCAGTTCATGGATTGCCATGCCGAACGAAAGCCCCTGTACAGGCTTGAGGCTTACCCGCTTGCCATCGAGCTCGAACCGTTCGGCCCCGAAGGGATCAAGCTCCTGGCGCAGCAGTTCCTCGACGGAGGCTTCCGTCCAGCTTTCGCGCGAGAGCAGACTGTAGGCTCGTGACATTGCATGCAGACGGCCGATCAAGGCTTCAGCGAACTCGTTTTTCGACGCCGAGTATTCACGCGTCCGGTTGGTGATGCTGGCGACAACCGCCAGCATGTTCTTGACGCGATGGTTCAGCTCCGAGATGAGCACTTGCTGACGCTCTTCAGCCTGCGCCAGCGTCGTCACGTCGATCAGGGTCACGACCACGCCTTGGATGCTGCCGCTTTTGTCCCGGTAAGGGTTGATGCGAACCAGGTAGAACCGGCCCTTGTCGTCGCGCGCAAGGTGATGGTTCAGGGTCTCTCCCGTCTCGAACACCGCCTGGATGTGCCGCTTCAACTCGGGGTAGTCGAGCTGGCTCGAAAGATCGGTCAGCGGTCGGCCGACATCGGACGGACGCAAGTTGAAGAACGACGACGCGGCGGGAGTAAAGGTCCGCACCACAAGGTTGCGGTCGAGGAAGATGGTGGCGATTTCCGTGCTTTCGAACAAGTTTCTGAGATCGCTGTTGGCGCGATCGAGTTCCTCTATCTTGCCGGTCAGTTCCGCATTGATGGTGTTGAGCTCTTCGTTGAGCGACTGCATTTCCTCCTTCGAGGCCTCAAGCTCCTCATTGGTCGACTGTGCCTCTTCATTGACGGAGACGAGTTCCTCGTTCGAAGATTTTACTTCCTCCAGCGCGGTTTCGTATTCCTCGACTGTCGACTGCAGCCGCTCGCGAGTGTCGCGCAACTCCCGTTCGAGATAGGCCGCATCTTCGGTGCCGCGGCTTTCCCGTGTCGGATCGGAGCGGATCTGGGCCTGTCCCACCGGATTGAACAGGACGAGGTAGAGGGGCTCGCCATTACTGCGTTCCGTGTATGGCTCGACCGTCAGTGTAATGAACTGAACCTGTCCGTCGTCTTCCTCGACCGCTATGTTCTCCCGCACGACCGTGCGGCGCGTCGTGGCTGCTTCCCGCAACGCGGCGCGCAGTTCCAGTCTCAGCCCGCGGCGGGCCAAGGTCAGCAACTGCCGGCTCGGGGCGCCTTGTGGCGCTTCCAGATATTTGCCCGTCCGCGCCGAATAGTAGACGATGTCGCCATCGCCATTGACCAGAACGTGAGGCGGGGCGAACCGCTCCAGCACCTGAGCCTCGATCGCCTGGCGCAGTGAATGGCTGGCCGCATCCTTCTTCGAGCCGCCGCGTCCAACCGGAAGGGCACCCGTGCGGCCATTGCCGATCAGGACCGGCGGCCGCGGCGTGGCATGTTCCCGCGCCTGGAATATCCGCTGCTTCTTGTCGACCGTGGCGAACAGGTCACCGTGCTGACCGATGCTTTCCGAGTTGCCGAGGAACAGGTAGCCGCCCGGCCTCAGCGCGTGATGGAAGATCGGAATGACCCGGTTCTGGATTTGCGGGCCGAAATAGATCAGCAGGTTGCGACACGAAATCATGTCGATGCGCGAGAAGGGAGGATCGCGGATAATGCTGTGCGGGGAAAAGATGCACAGTTCGCGCACCTCCTTGCCGAGCACATAGCTCTCGCCGTCACTGTGGAAAAAGCGTTGCCTGCGCTCGGGCGAAAGCCCGTGCAGCAGCGCTTCTGGATAACGTGCCGCACGCGCCACCGCGAGCGCCGGCTCATCGATGTCGGTCGCGAATATCTGGACGCGCGGCGGCGCGGAGAGCTTCTCCATGCGCTCGCGCATCAGCATGCCGATCGAGAACACCTCCTCGCCGGTGGCGCAGCCGGGCACCCACACACGCACGGCATCGGAGGCGTTCTTGCCTTCGAAAATCTGCGGTATGATCTTTTTCTCCAGCAATTTGAACGCTTCGGCGTCGCGAAAAAAGCTGGTGACGTTGATGAGCAGGTCGCGAAACAGCTTCGCCACCTCGTCCGGATCCCTTTTCAGCCGTTCTATGTAGGTGGTGATCGACTGCAGCTGCGTTATCTGCATGCGCCGCTTTACGCGACGCAGAAAAGTCTTGGTCTTGTAGCCGGAAAAGTCGTGACCGGAATGGCTGCGCAAAATGGCGTAGATTTCATCGCGGGCCTGATCCATCTCGGCCTTGTGCTCGTCGTCGGCTTCGGTCAGTCCGTTCAGCACATCGAAACCGCGGGCAAACGCCTGAAGCTTTGCCCCGATCTGCTCGGCGGGCGCCGCTATGTCGATCAGGCCGCTCGAAATCGCACTCTGCGGCATGTCCGGATTGCGCGGGCCGGAACCGTTGGAGGCCTGGGCAATCGTCAGCCCGCCATGCTCCTTGATCGCCCTGGCGCCGAGCGTGCCGTCCGAATCGCCACCCGACAAGATAATGCCGACGGCATACTCGCCCTGGTCCTCGGCCAATGCGCTGAAGAAAATGTCGATCGGCTTGCGCTCGCGGTTGAGCGTGTTCGGCCGGCGCAGCGAAAGCGCGCCCTTGCGGATGGTGAGGACGACGTTTTGCGGCATCACATAGACTTGGCCGGGCTGGACCGCCGCGCCCTCCTCGGCCACCAAGACCGGCATTTCGGTATAACGTCGGATGACCTCGTGCAGCAGGCTTTCCCGCTCCGGGCTGAGATGCGTGACGACGACGAACGCCATGCCGGTGTCGCCGGTCAGTCCTTTGAACAGGCCCTCCATCGCGGGAATGCCGCCGGCCGATGCACCGACGCCGACTATGGGAAATCTTCCATTCTGGGATGCCACGCCAAGCCCTTAGACCCAAATCACGCCTCAGACTAAGACCGGGCCGAGCCTGAGGCCAGTAAATAGTCCAATAACGGAACAAAGCACCGCCGGTGGCATTAACATTTGACTTCGGAGGCGGTTCCAATGGCAAGACGACCACCTGAAATAAAGCCGGCCAAGCGAATCCTGTTGCCCTCGCCGGATCTGACCAGGTTCCCGGTATCTGAAAACATCCCGCCTCGCCTGCTCGCGCTCGCGGAACGGTTGCAAGAGGTCCTGGCCCGCCATTTTGCAGAAGTCCGCGCCGACAGCCGTAAATCCCGCAGGAAGAAGGAACAATGAGGTGCGCGACCTGCAAGGCTTGCATATCCTGATCGTCGAGGACGAATGGATGCTGGCGGGCGATCTTGCACGTTACTTCAGCAAGATGGGCGCCGTCGTGCTTGGCCCAGTGGCGACGGTCGAACAGGCATCGAAACATACGGACGAGGCGGAGGCCGCGATCCTGGACGTCAATCTCAACGGACGACGGGTATTCCCGATCGCCGACGAGTTAATGCGCCGTGGCGTGCCGTTCGTGTTTTTCAGCGGCGATGAAGACATCGTTATTCCTGAGCGCCTTCGGTATGCCAGCAGCCTCCGAAAATCCTCGGACGGCCAGGCTGTTTTCGATGCTCTCTTCCCAGCCGAGACGCCTGCATCGAAAGGAGGTCGAGCGTCGGAGCCCTCGGACGACGTATTTTCACTGCTGCCCAAGCTCAGGCTCGCTGCACGCCTGCTGCTGGGAGACATGGATGCTTCCGACCGGCTGGTTGAGCGAACGCTCGAGCAGGCCATCGGCGAGATCGACAGGAGACGATCCGGCTCCTCCACCGAGGACTGGCTCAACGGCATCATGCGAAACATCGTCAGGGCACGTGGAGCGAACCTGCTGCACTGACCGCGGCCGTTGCCGGCAACTAGACGCGGTCAGCCTTTCCGGCTGCGCTCGACGAATTTGTTGAAACGGCTGGTTTTCCCGCCGCTGGTCTCGTCCTGATAGAGGAAGGCCAGTTCGTTCTCGTCGAATATCCTGAAGAACTCGTCCCATTCGACAGGCTCGAACGTCTCTTCAGGCTCGCCGAAGTCGATGCGCAGTATGCCGCCCTCGCCCTTGGTGCGAACCACCGCCGGCCGCCCGTCGCGGTCCTCGGCCCAGCGGCGGATTTCGTTATGATCGGTGGTCGTCTTCGATTCAGACATCGCAATCTCCCTTCGATTCCACCGCAGACCGCGAGACCCCCGCGTTGCCGGTCTGCCTTCACACAACCAGCAGATGCATCGCTGTCGGCATGTGCGCGCGGTCAGTCGAATATGGCTCCTAACACCAAGCGCGCTTCGATGTTCCCGTCCCCAGCCCAAGCCGGCCGGGACACTTTCGCGATCACACGGCGTTCCGGGAACTTTGTTGAAGCAAGGGAACAAACCTTTCGCCCGGAAGTTTGGGGCGGCAAAGCCATTCGTATGAGGAGTTGTCGTGAAACGTATACTGGTCACGGGAGGCTGCGGTTTCATCGGCCGCCACGTCGCCCAGGAACTCGTTGAACATGGCTATGGGGTTTCAATTCTCGATGCGCTGCTGGACCAGGTGCATGGCGGCGAGGCAATCAGCCTGCCGCCAGGCGCCAAGCTGATCAAAGGCGACGTTCGCGATCGCGATGCCGTCACAGAGGCAGTCGAAGATGTCGACGCGATCATTCACCTGGCGGCTGAAGTGGGCGTCGGCCAGTCCATGTACGAGATCGCCCGCTATGTCGGCGCCAACGACCTCGGCACCGCCACGTTGCTGGAAGTGCTGATCAAACGCCCGATCGAACGTATCGTCGTTGCTTCGTCGATGAGCGTCTATGGCGAGGGTCTCTATGCCACGCCGGATGGCCGGCGCATCGACAATGCGAGACGGC
This sequence comes from Mesorhizobium sp. M0244, assembly GCF_040321795.1. NCBI lineage: Bacteria > Pseudomonadati > Pseudomonadota > Alphaproteobacteria > Hyphomicrobiales > Phyllobacteriaceae > Mesorhizobium > Mesorhizobium sp. M0244. The sequence goes on from NZ_JAMYSE010000010.1 coordinate 33,817, forward strand.
AGCCGGACGATATCCGCAGCGGCCAATGGAATCCCCTGTCGCCGGAAGGTGAAGTCCTGTCGCCGTTGCCGACCGACGAGCAAAAACCGGTCGATCTCGCCTCGATCTACGCGCTGACGAAATACGCTCAGGAGCGCGCCGTACTGATCTTCGGCGAAGCCTATGGCGTCGATGCGGTCGCGCTGCGCCTGTTCAATGTCTTCGGCGCCGGACAGGCACTCTCGAACCCGTATACCGGCGTCTTGGCGAACTTCGCCTCGCGCATCGCAAATGGCCAGCGGCCGCTGATTTTCGAAGACGGCGAACAGAAGCGCGACTTCGTTCATGTACGCGACGTTGCCCGCGCCTTCCGGCTGGCGCTGGAACAGCCCCAGGCGCGCGGCCACGTCATCAACATCGGCAGCGGGCGGGCCTATGCGGTCAGCGAAGTCGCCCGGCTGCTCGCCGAAGCGATGGGCGTGCCTGGCCGCCCGCCGGAAATCCTCGGCAAGGCACGCTCCGGCGATATCCGCAACTGCTTTGCCGACATCTCGAAGGCGCGCGAACTGCTCGGCTTCCAGCCGCAGTACCGGCTGGAGCATTCGCTCGGGGATTTCGTCGCATGGGTGCGTAACACGGTTGCCATCGATCGCAGCGCCGAGATGAAGCGGGAACTCGAAGCGCGAGGGCTGGTATCTTGAGACCGGATTCACGCAATTTTCGCGAAGCGCCCGTCGCCATTATCGGCGGCAGCGGCTTCATCGGCTCGAACCTCGCCGACAGCCTGTTGTCGGACGGCGAGCCGGTGCTGGTCATCGACAATCTGAGCCGTCCCGGCGTCGAGCAGAACCTCGAATGGTTGACGCGAAAGCACGGCAACCGCCTCACCGTCGAAATAGCGGATATCCGCGACGCGGAGGCGCTCGCGCCGTCGGTGGCACGTTCGAAGGCGGTTTTCCACCTTGCCGCGCAGACCGCCGTAACCACGAGTCTGGTTCAACCGGATGAGGATTTCGACATCAACCTGCGCGGGACGTTCAACGTCCTGGAAGCCGCCCGCCGCAGCGGCAAGCGCATCCCCGTCGTTTTCGCCAGCACCAACAAGGTCTATGGCCGCCTCGCCGACCTCGCAATGCGAGAAGAGGACGGCAAATACGCGCCTTGCGACGCGGGCATCCGTGCGCACGGCGTCGACGAGACGCGCGGCCTCGATTTCTGCACGCCCTATGGCTGCTCGAAGGGCGCGGCGGACCAGTATGTTCTCGATTATGCCAAGTCATACGATCTGCCGACGGCGGTGCTGCGCATGAGCTGCATCTATGGACCGCGCCAGTTCGGGACGGAGGATCAGGGCTGGGTCGCCCATTTTCTGCTCAGCGCGTTCTCCGACCGGCCGATCACCATCTACGGCGACGGCAAGCAGGTGCGCGACATCCTGCATGTTTCCGATGCGGTCGCGGCCTATCGCGCCGTGCTCGACCGGATCGAGACGATCAAGGGCCAGGCATTCAACCTCGGCGGCGGACCGGAAAACGCCGTCAGCCTGCGCATGCTGCTGAAGGAGATTCGCGACATAACGAAACGGGACGTTTCGATCCGTTACGACCGCGAACGCACTGGCGACCAACCGTTCTTCGTCGCCGACACGCGGGCGATCACCGCTGCGCTGGGGTGGAGAGCGCACATCTCTTGGCGCGACGGTATTCGTGACCTCGCCGACTGGCTGCAGCGTCATCGCATCGACCCGCGTCCCGAACCGGCGAGGTACGTGGCATGAAGGTCGCCCTGGTCAATCCGTCCTGGACATACCAGGACAGCATCTATTTCGGCTGCCGTCAGCCGCATCTGCCGCTCGAACTCGGTTATTCGAAAGCCCTGCTAGAAACCGCCGGCCACGAGGTGCTGATGCTGGACGGGCAGATCCAGAAGCTCGACAACGCCGCGCTCGCTGATCGCGTCGCCGCCTTCGAGCCTGGCATGACCGTCGTCAGCACCGCGCCGACCTATCTGTTCTGGCGTTGCGCACCGCCCGAGTTGCGCGTGCCGGCCGATTTCCTCAACCGTCTTGCCCGCCACGGCGGCCGCACCGTCGCCGTCGGCCCGCATGGCTCGGCGACGCCGGCGCCGACATTGCGCAAGCTTGGGGTCGACATTGTCGTGCGCGGCGAATGCGAGGAAGTGGTCGCGGAACTTGCCCTGCGCGACGACTGGAGCGCGGTGCCGTCCACCGCCCATTTCGAGCATGAAAAACTGGTTTCGAACGGCGGCGCCCATGCGAGTTCGTTCATCAATCACCCACCGCTCGAATGGCCGTCGGACTGGATTGCCGCGCATTCGCACCACCACCATCGCTTCGACGACAATCAGGTCGGTTTCGGAGCGGAGGTCGAAGCGTCGCGCGGCTGCCCGTATAATTGCAGCTTCTGCGCCAAGATCGATTTCCGCGATGCCTACCGCCGCCGGAACCACGAAGCAGTGATCGCGGAGATCGATCGGCTCATCGCACAGGGCGTGGGCTACATCTACTTCATCGACGAGATTTTCCTGCCGCAAAAGGCGTTGCTGGAGGCGTTGGTCGATCGCGATGTGAAGTTCGGCGTGCAGACTCGCATCGACCTCTGGAAGCCGGAGCTGCTGAGACTGCTCGGTGCCGCCGGATGCGTCTCGATCGAAGCGGGCCTCGAAAGCCTGACGGTGGAAGGCCGCGCCATGCTGGCAAAACGCTGCCGGCTGGGCACCGAGGAACTGGCGGCGTTGCTGGTCGACGCTAGGCGCCACGTGCCGTTCGTGCAGGCCAATCTGATCGGTGTGGTCGAGGACGATCCCGCGCTGGTCGACTATTGGCGCAAGCACCTGATCGACAACGGCGTTTGGGCCAACGAGCCGGTGCCGCTTTATCCTTATCCGAGTTCGCCAAGCTATCGCGAGCTTTGGGGCGAGCCCGACGACCTCGCCTGGGAGCGCGCGCATGAACATTACCTCGCATCCTTCCGAACGTTCAGCGACATCCAGGAGAAGCGTCCGCGTCCGCTGGCCGAATTGGAGGCCACATGTTGCGGACACTGAGCCCGCCGCGGCGCATCCTGATGACCGTCGATGCCGTTGGCGGCGTCTGGCGCTATGCGCTCGATCTGGCCAGGCAACTGGTCGCCGGCGGCGACAGCGTCGTGCTTGCCGGGCTTGGTCCGGAACCGTCCAGGCAGCAGGCCGAGGAGGCCCAGTCTTTCGCGGCGCTGACATGGCTCAACACGCCGCCCGACTGGATGACCCGCAACGAGCACGACCTCGACGCATTGCAGCAGGAGCTGCACCCACTCATACGTGACTACGCCATCGACGTCGTCCATCTCAACGCGCCCACGCAGGCTGCGGGGCTCGATGTGCCTTGCCCCGTCGTAGCGGTCTCGCATTCCTGCGTGGTGACATGGTTCCATGTCGTCAAGGGACAGGCGGCGGACGGCGAATGGATCTGGCAGAAGGACCGCAACCGGCGCGGTCTCGACAAAGCAGGCATGGTCGTTGCGCCGAGCCGCAGCCATGCCGCCATGCTGGAAACCTGCTACGGGCCGATCGCGCGCCTGAGTGTCGTCGGCAATGGCGCGCGGCCCGGCCCGAAGAGCGAAAGGCGGGAATCGGTCGTTTTCGCCGCTGCGCGCTGGTGGGATGAAGGAAAGAACGCGGCGGTGCTGGACCAGGCCGCCTCCCTGACGCAATGGCCAGTCTTCGTCGCAGGTTCGCTGCAAGGGCCGGAGGGCCAGCATGTTGGCTTCAGTCACGCGGTTCCCGTCGGGCCGGTGCCGCATGAGGAAGTGCGCTCGTTGATGGCGCGGGCCGGAATCTTCGTTTCGCCGTCGCTCTATGAACCGTTCGGCCTGGCCACGCTGGAAGCGGCAATGTCGGCAACGCCTTTGGTGCTCGCCGATATCGCGACCTATCGCGAATTGTGGGACGGCGCCGCCATGTTCTACGACGTGCGCGATCCGCGCGATCTCGCCAGATGCATCAATGATCTTTGCAGCGACGCGCAGCGCCGGCGAGAGCTCGGTGAAGCGGCGGCCCGCCGAAGCCGCAGATTTTCGCTAGCAAGACAAGCGACCGCCATGCGCGGCGTCTACGACAAGGCGGCCCTGGCCACCATGGCGGATAGTTGATTATGCGGTTTTTATTCTACACCCATTCGATCGTTTCCGACTGGAACCACGGCAACGCACATTTCCTGCGCGGCATCATGCGCGAGCTGGTCGCGCGCGGACACCAGGCGATCGCGCTGGAGCCCGCCGAAGGCTGGAGCCGGTCGAACCTGGTTGCCGAGAAAGGGTCCTTTGCGATCGAGCGATTCAGGAAGGATTTCCCCGAGTTGATGCCGGTGACCTACGATGCCGCCTTCGACCACGAAGCCTGGATCTCCGATGCCGATGTGGTGATCGTGCACGAGTGGACCGAGCCGGACCTTATTGCGCGCCTGGGCAGGGCGAAAGCGACTGGCAGCCGTTTCACGCTGCTGTTCCACGACACGCACCATCGCGCCATCTCGGCCACGCAAGCGATTTCTGCCTTGCAGCTTGAACATTACGACGGCGTGCTCGCCTTCGGCGAAGCGCTGCGGGAAAGCTATCTTCGCGCCGGATGGGGCAAGCGGGTCTTCACCTGGCACGAGGCAGCCGATGACCATCTGTTCCGGCCACATCCTGAAATCGAACGCAGCGCCGACCTGATCTGGATCGGCAATTGGGGCGACGACGAGCGCAGCACCGAAATCAGGGAATTCCTGGTCGACCCGGTGTATGAGCTCGGCCTGAGCGGCACCGTCCACGGCGTCCGCTATCCACGGGATGCGCTCGCCGACCTTGCGGCCGCCGGCCTGCACTACGAAGGCTGGATCGCCAACGCCGACGTGCCGAAGGCGTTCGCAGCAAACCGCATCACGGTGCACATCCCGCGGCGTCCATACCGCCAAAGCCTCCCCGGCATCCCGACCATCCGCATGTTCGAGGCGCTCGCCTGCGGCATTCCGCTCGTTTCGGCGCCCTGGTCCGATGTCGAACGTCTGTTCAGGCCGGGCGCCGATTTCCTGTTTGCAAACAATGGCTTCGAGATGCGGCATCATCTCCGCGCCGTGCTGCGTGATGCGGATCTCGCCGCTTCTCTGGCGACATCGGGCCTCGAGACCATTCGCTCGCGGCACACATGCCGGCACCGGGCGGATGAACTGTTCGGCGTGCTCGCCGAATGCGGGCACCGGCAAGCCGCCGACACGATCCTTGCAAAGGAGGCCGCCGAATGAAGATCGCATTTTACGGGTCGAGCCTGCTGTCGTCCTATTGGAACGGCGCGGCCACCTATTACCGCGGACTGCTCAAGGCTCTGGCCAGGCTCGGCTACGACATCACCTTCTATGAGCCGGACGTCTACGATCGCCAGAAGAACCGCGACATCGAAGCGCCGGACTGGTGCACCGTCGTCGTCTACGAGGCCACCCCAAATGCGCTGATGCAGGTGGCGGCCCGGGCGGCCGAGGCAGACATCGTCGTCAAGGCAAGCGGCGTTGGTTTTGCCGACGACGCGCTGTTGCGTGCGGTGCTCGATCACGCCCGCGCCGACGCGCTGACGGTGTTCTGGGATGTCGATGCGCCGGCAACGCTTGGCCAGTTGCGCGACGAGCCTGACCATCCGCTGCATAGTGCGCTACAGGAAATCGACCTCGTGCTGACTTATGGCGGGGGCGACCCGGTGGTGTGGGCGTACCGCGCCATGGGCGCCGCCGAATGCGTGCCGATCTACAATGCACTCGATCCGGAAACGCATCATCCGGTCGGCAAGGAGATGCGCTTTGCCTGCGATCTCGCCTTTCTCGGCAACCGGCTGCCGGACCGCGAGGCGCGCGTCGAGGCCTTCTTCCTCGAGCCCGCCAGCCACTTGGCCGATCAGCGCTTCCTGCTCGGTGGGTCGGGCTGGGGCGACAAGCAGATGCCCGCCAATGTCAGGTGGCTCGGCCATGTCGGCACGCGTGACCACAATGCACTGAACGTCACGGCCAAGGCGGTGCTGAACATCAGCCGCGACAGTATGGCGGCCAACGGCTTTTCGCCGGCGACGCGCGTTTTCGAGGCGGCAGGCGCCGGCGCATGCCTCATCACCGACGCCTGGCTCGGCGTCGAGCTGTTCCTGAAACCAGGCGAGGAAATCCTGGTCGCGCGCGACGGTGAGGATGTCGCCGAGATCATGCGAAACCTTACGGCCGAACGGGCCAAGACGATCGGGTCATCTGCGCTTCGACGCGTGCTTGGCGAACATACTTATACGACACGGGCCGTTTTGGCCGACGCCGTTTTCAGGCGCCATTTCGAGCGCCCGACCGTGGAGGCCGCGGAATGACGAAGCCGCTCGACATCGTCTTTCTCGGCCTGTCTCTGTCCTCGTCCTGGGGAAACGGCCACGCCACGACCTTTCGTGGCCTGCTCAAAGGCCTCCATGAGCTCGGCCATCGCGTCACCTTTCTCGAGCGCGACGTGCCGTGGTATGCAAGCCACCGGGACCTGCGCGATCCCGATTTCTGCGCCTTGCGCTACTATGAAACGACTGATGATCTTCGCTGCAATTTTGCGCGCTGCCTGCGCGAGGCCGATATCGTGGTCGTCGGCTCCTTCGTTCCGGAAGGCCCTGAAGTCATCGACGTGGTGGCGTCGCTGTGCACGGGTCGGTTCTGCTTCTACGACATCGACACGCCGGTCACGCTGGCAAAGCTTTCGGCCGATGATTGCGACTACATTGCCAAGCGGCAGGTCCCGTATTTCGACATCTATTTCTCCTTCACCGGCGGGCCGACGCTTGCCCGTCTGACGGCGGAATTTGGCGCAAGGCGTGCCGAGCCGCTCTACTGTTCCGTTGACCCGGAACGGCATCACGGAACGGGTGATCCGATCCGCTGGGATCTCGGCTATCTCGGCACCTACAGCCCCGACCGCCAGGCGACGCTGGAGGCGCTGTTGTTCGAACCGGCGCGTCGCATGCCGGAGCGCCGCTTCGTCGTGGCCGGCTCGCAATATCCGCGCGACATCGTCTGGCCGGACAATGTCGATCGCATCGAGCACCTGCCGCCGGCAGACCACGCGGCCTTTTATAGCCGCCAACGCTACACGTTGAACGTCACGCGCAGTTCCATGATCGCGGCCGGCTGGTCCCCCAGCGTGCGCCTCTTCGAGGCGGCGGCCTGCGGCACGGCGATCATCAGCGACTTCTGGGCCGGACTGGAAAGCCTGTTTCCGGGGCGGACGATCCACACAGCGCGCAAGACTGAAGACGTGACCGGCATCCTGTCCACGGAATCCAATAGCGCCCGGCTTGCCATGGCCAGACAAGCGCACGCGCTCATCCTGGCAGCCCACACAGGCACAGCGAGAGCCTGCGAATTCGTTTCGCTGCTGGCGCAGGCCAAATCGCCACGTTCTGCTCTCGATCTGGACGTCGAGAGTGCAGCATGACCCGCAGACGGGAGAAATAGAGATGCGGCAATCAAGAAAGGCGCAACGGACCAGGACCGTGCTTGTCGCCGGCGGCGCAGGCTTCCTCGGTTCGCATCTTTGCGAGACATTGCTCCAGATCGGCTGGCGCGTGATTTGCGTCGACAATTTCCTTACCGGCCGTATGGAGAACATAGCATCGATCGCCGATCGTCCGCATTTCCGGCTGATCAAGCAGGACATTTGCCGGCCGTTGGAGCTTGGCGAGCCGGTAGACCGCATCTTCAACATGGCATGCGCGGCCTCGCCGCCGCGCTACCAGGCCGACCCGGTCCACACGACGCGAACCTGCGTCATCGGAACGCTCAATCTGCTCGACCTCGTTGCCCGGAACGGCGCCCGCTTCCTGCAGGCGTCCACCAGCGAAGTTTATGGCGATCCCGAACAGCATCCGCAGAAGGAAGACTATGTCGGCCACGTGAACTGCATCGGCCCCCGCGCCTGCTATGACGAAGGCAAGCGTACCGCCGAAACCTTGTGCTTCGACTATTTGAGAATGGGAAAAGCCGATATCCGTGTCGCGCGCATCTTCAACACCTATGGTCCCCGAATGGACCCGGCCGACGGACGGATCGTTTCCAATCTGATCATGCAGGCACTCGAGAGACGGCCGCTGACCATATTCGGGGACGGATTGCAGACGAGGTCGTTCTGTTACGTCTCGGATCTGGTCGACGGCTTGATCCGACTGATGGACGTCGATCCCAATCCGCGCCAGCCGGTCAATTTGGGCAATCCGGGGGAGTTCACCATCCTGCAATTGGCGGGCCTGGTGAGAGGCATGACCAGCACCAAATCGGCCTTGAAATTCCTGCCACTGCCGCAGGACGATCCTCGCCGTCGGCAACCGGATATTTCCCGTGCAAAAAAGCTTCTTGGCTGGTCGCCAAAAGTGCAGCTTAGGCAAGGTTTGATGCGCACAATCAGCTATTTTGCCGAGCTTGAGGCGGCCCAGATGGTCGACAGAAGACCCCCGATTGCCGCCAGCGTGCATTCCGCATCAGGCCGGCTGCAAAACCTGCCGGCCTGAACGGCGGGGAATCGCCCAGCCGCTCGCACGAATCATGTCGGAGAGCGCGGGTCGTTTCGCGTCGGGTCGTCGGTCACTTTTTCTCGTCGCGGGAACAAGCTGTCCAGCTTCTGGTTCGGCCAGGGTACCGGCATGGAGACGATTTGTGCATCCGAAGCGATCCGCCAAAGACATCGAGCAAATGGCCGCAAGGGAGACGGCTGCCTTCCTGCGGCGGGCTTCCATCACCTATCTGGAATGCTGCGTGAGCCTGATGATGACGCATCTTCAGCGCGAAGAGGTAGTCGCCATCCTCGAAAAGGAAGCGGATATGCTGCGCCGACTGGACTGATCCTGCTCAAGCGGCCGCAGGTCCCGTAGGCTATCCAGGAAACGAAGCAGCGCTGCAGTGTAGCGCCCCGCCGCGGCCGCCAGCCGGTCGTGTTCCCGACCGTCGCCAGATCGTTCAGCCATGCTCCACAAGCCAAACTGGAAGGCAAGATAGCAGGGCTCGTAGTACTCGACCAAATTGGCGTCGACGAAACGAGAGGCTCTCGCCTCGACAGCTTTGCAAAGCGCCGCAGTCGCCGCGTCGGGGAGGCTGTACTCGACACGGGCGCCGGCAATGTCCCAGGCGATGTCCTGGCAACCGATCAGCTCGTGCGATCGGCAATGGTCGAGGGCGTCCGTCTTGACCAGCCTTCCACCGGGCGAAAGGATGAACTCCCACGGATGAAGCCGCCCGTCGATCTCGACCCGCTGCATGTTCTTGGGTGGAGCCTGCTTCGAGAACCAGTTCCGCAACTCCGCCGCACGGCTTTCCCCCAGCGCCTCGCTTGTATTCTGCACCGCCATGTCGGCAAGCGCCTCCAGCGAGGCACCCGGCTCGGAGGCGGGCAGATTGGCTGCGCGCCAGGCGAGATAGCGCGCGAGATGAGCGACCACTTTTTCCTTCGAAAGCCTTGCACGGTCCAGCGTTTTACCGCCGACCCAGCGTTCTACGAGAAAGCCATGGCACAGCCCGGCGACTTCCGGAGCAAAGCCTTCGTCATGCAGCCTCCTTGCAGTCTCGGCCTTGTGCATTCCGATTTCGCCGAGGCCGACGAATTTGACCGACCATTTTTCCCGGCCTGCAGAAGCGAGGAACTTCCGCCGCTCGAAGCCGCGGTGAACGGGTGGCCAATGATCCTGCGAGCCGTAGTGCAGGCGACGCCACTCTCCGCCGGATGTTTCCGTCAGGCTGACCGCTGTGCTGCCGATCGTCCGGGCTACCCAGTCCCGCAGCGTCGGGACAGCGGATCCAGCTAGGAAAGTACGTTCGAAGTCGGCGGTGTGTTTCTGGCAGCGCATCCATGCCTCGCGACTGTCCGCCGAAGCCTCGGGACCCGGGCCACTTGAATGGCTTGGGAACAGATGGATGCGTCCGGCATCGATGCCTAGCCCTTGCAGCCATGCGACGACGGCGTGGAACGAGCTGCCGGACAGGCCCGGGCCTTCATCGACGACAGCGAAGCGGGCCAACGGCTTCGTCCTCCAGCCGCTGATCAGCTCCGGATCGGCGGCAAGCCGCCTGCGAAACGGGTGACCGGTCGGACGGACGCTGACGGGTGCCGGTGTGTCGATGGCTGCAGCCACCATCGCTGCCAGCCCTAGGCCGATGCTGCGGATGCCAATCACGCATGTGTTCGCATCGAGACCCGACTGCCGCGCGGCGACGAAATAGCTCTCCGGATAGAGCGCATAATGGGCGTAGCCTTCAGCCGTGCCGGTCAGGATTTCGCCATCGCAATCGAGTTCGGCCATCATCCGCGGCACGTCCGCACCGACCGGGCCGTCGATTGCAAATCCGGCCTCGCACGATCTACCCACGTCCCGGGCCAAGCCGACCAAGAGATTTGCGCCCGCGATCCGCTGTGGGGAATTCCTGTCCGTGCCGTTGGCTTCGAATTCAGCATCGGCAAGGCCCTGGACCAGTTCCGAGAGCTTGATGAACAGGCCGACCAGGGCTGCGTGGCGTTCGATCCCGCTTGGCATGTCCGCAATGTGCTCGGCCGCTTCGCAGGCCGAGCCGCGAAGATATTGCGCGCTCTCCATTTGCTTGTGGTCGCCATAGACGATCATTGTCCCATCCCGGTTGGCCTTGCCCCCCGCTGCACAACTCGGCGAGCGCTACTTTGATCCACCGTCGGTTGCACGATTTTTGCAGCCGGCAAGGAACAATCCGGGAGGCAGGCGGTTTGGCACGAAGAACTTACCTTCAACAGCATAGGCAGCGGTTTCGTGGGATCGAAGAAAGTTCGGATCGGTATAGTCGGCGTCGGCAACTGCGCCTCCTCCCTTGTTCAGGGCATCACCTATTACCGCGACGCAAGGAGCAATGAGCCCATACCCGGGCTGATGCATGCCGATCTTGGCGGCTATCATGTCAAGGACATCGAAGTGGTCTGCGCTTTCGACGTCGCCAGGGGCAAGGTCGGACGCGATGTGGCGGAGGCGATCTACAGCGCGCCCAACAATACTTTCCGCTTTGCCAATGTGGCGGCTACCGGTGTTCGCATCGAACGCGGGCCGACGCTGGACGGCATCGGCAAATATTTGCGCGACGAGATCGAGGAGGCCGACGAGCCGGTCGCCAACATCAGCAAGATCCTCGCCGAAAGCGGCGCCGATGTCCTGGTGTCCTATCTGCCTGTCGGTTCTGAGGAGGCAACGCGCTTTTATGCCGAGTGTGCGCTCGAGGCGGGCTGCGCCTTCGTCAACTGCATACCGGTCTTTATCGCCTCGCGGCCGGAGTGGCGCCGGCGCTTCGAACAGCATGGCTTGCCGCTGATCGGCGACGACATCAAGAGCCAGGTCGGTGCGACGATCGTCCACCGGCTACTCGCCAACCTGTTTCGCGAGCGCGGGGTGCGTATCGACCGCACCTACCAGCTCAATTTCGGCGGCAACACCGACTTCCTCAACATGCTGGAGCGCGAGCGGCTGGAATCGAAGAAGATCTCGAAGACGCAATCCGTCACCAGCCAGATCGACGTTCCTCTGGAGCCCGGCAACATTCACGTCGGGCCGAGCGACCACGTTCCGTGGCTGACCGACCGCAAGTGGGCCTATATCCGGGTCGAAGGCACGACCTTCGGCGGCGTGCCGCTGAGCGCCGAACTCAAGCTGGAAGTGTGGGATTCACCCAACTCGGCCGGGGTCGTGATCGATGCGGTGCGTTGCGCCAAGCTGGCGCTCGACCGCGGCATCGCGGGCGCTCTGACCGGTCCCTGCAGCTATTTCATGAAATCGCCGCCCGAGCAGTTCACCGACGCAGAAGCCCGCCTGCGCACGCTCTCTTTCATCGCCGGTAAGGACGAGCCGATGCTCGATGCCGCGGAATGACGACGACGTTTTTTCTGGTCCGCCACGCCGCGCACGATAATGTCGGCTGTTATCTTGCGGGACGAATGGCTGGCGTGTGCCTCGGCGAAGCCGGCAGGGCACAGGCCTCGCATCTGGCTGACCGCATGGCACGCGAGGCGATAGCGGCAATCTTCTGCAGCCCGCGCGAACGCACGCGCGAGACAGCAAATCCGATCGCAATCGCCTGCAATGCCGGTGAAATCGCGATCCATGAGGAACTCGATGAGGTCGACTTCGGCACCTGGTCGGGAAAGACCTTCGAGGAACTGAACCAGGACGCCGACTGGCGGGCGTGGAACGACCAGCGTCAGCAGGCGAGAACGCCGAGCGGCGAGACCATGCTGGACGTGCAGCAACGCGTCGTCTCGTTGATCGAGGAGGTTCGCGGCCCATACCAGAACCAGTGCGTTGCACTGGTCAGCCATGCCGACGTCATCAAGGCCGCCGTGTGCAACGTGCTCGGCCTGTCGCTGGGAGACTGCTTTCGCTTCGATATCGACCCAGCGTCGATCACCACGGTTGTTTGGGGAGACTGGGGGTCGAAGCTGATCAGACTCAATGAAGCTGCCTGACGAGGAATTGCCGGATGCGCATGGTCATTTTCGGTCTTACCGTGACATCGTCGTGGGGCAACGGGCACGCCACGCTGTGGCGCGGATTGATCCGGGCGATGGCCGGGCTGGGCTGGTCCATCACCTTCTTCGAACGCAACACTCCCTATTACGCCGGGACGCGCGACCTCGACCAGCTGGATGGCGGCAGCATTGTCCTTTATCCGGACTGGGAGGACATCCAGCGCGTTGCCGAGCAGGCGATGAATGAGGCCGATGTCGTCATTGTCACCTCCTATTGCCCTGATGCCGTGAGCGCCTCGCGCCTTGCCCACCAAGCCTGTCGCGGACTGAAGGTGTTCTACGATCTGGACACGCCGGTGACGCTGGCCCGGATCGAACAAGGTGCGCCTCCGGCCTATTTCGGGCCGGAAGGGCTTCGCGATTTCGATCTCGTGCTGAGCTACACGGGAGGCACCGCCATCGACGCATTGAAGTCGATGCTGGGTGCACGCCGCGTCATGCCGCTCTACGGCCATGTCGATCCAGAGCGACACCGCCCGGCCCCGCCCAGGCCAGAGTTCGGCGGCGACCTGTCCTATCTCGGAACCTATGCAGCAGACCGCCAGGCCGGGGTCGAAAGGCTGCTGGTCAGCCCGGCCGCGCGCCTGCCGGAGCGCCGTTTCGTCATTGGCGGTGCACAATATCCGCAAGAATTCCCGTGGAGCGACAATATTTTCTTCGTCCGTCACCTGCCGCCCGCCGACCACCCGGCCTTCTTTTCATCATCGCGGCTGACCCTGAACGTGACCCGCGAGGCGATGGCCGAAAGGGGCTGGTGCCCATCCGGCCGGCTGTTCGAGGCTGCCGCTTGCGGCGCTGCGATGGTGAGCGACACATGGCCGGGATTGGACGCCTTTTTCCGGCCCGGCGAGGAGATCGTCGTGGCGAACAGCACTGACGACGTGGTCGCCGCGCTCGACCTGTCCGACGCCGAGCTTGATGCGATCCGGCGCCGTGCGCGGGAGCGGGTGCTGGACGAACACACCTCGGCACGGCGGGCGAAGGAATTCGATCGCATCCTGTCCGATTCACTGCAAGGCTCCACGCTTGGCGAGCCGTTGAAGGAGGCAGTTTGATGTTGGGCATCGTGCCCGCAGCCGGACGGGGAAGCCGCATCCAGCCGCTCGGCTTTTCGAAGGAACTTCTGCCGGTCGGCAGCCGCATCGACGGCAACACCGAGCGGCCTTGCGCGGTCAGCGAATATCTGGTGCGCCGCATGGTGCGCGCGGGGGCCGACAAGATCTGCTTCGTCATCGGTTCGGGTAAGTCGGATATCCTCGAATATTATTCTGCCGGCTATGCCGATGCGGCTGCGCTGTTTGTGGTGCAGCCCTCTCCAGTCGGCCTTTGCGACGCCATCTTTCGCGCCGCACCGCTGGTCGCACCGGACGAGACCGTTCTGGTCGGGCTGCCCGATACGATCTGGTTTCCCGAAGACGGCTTCTTGGCCCTTCCGGACGATGGCCTGTCCTTTCTGCTGTTTCCGGTGGACCAGCCGGAATTCTTCGATGCCGTCGTTGTCGACCAGGACAGCCGGGTGAAGCAAATCCAGGTCAAGCAGCAGAATGCCGCGTCGAACTGGATCTGGGGTGCGTTCAAGATGCCCGGCCGCACCCTTCACCGGCTTGCCGCGCTATGGCGGGAACGGGACCGGTGCGATGAATATATCGGCACGCTGGTCAACGCCTATTTGGCCGCGGGGGGTGAAGCCTATGGCGTCAAGGCCGGCACCGCCTATGTCGATGTCGGCACCTTCAACGGCTATCGCACGGCACTTCGGCTGCTTGAAAGCAGAGCCGGGAGCAAGGACGACCAAGCCGCCGTGACGCTGCCCGGCCACCAGCACGTCCCTATCCTCGCAGGCGAAGGAGGCTAGCCATGCTGCATTCCGATGCCGAAATCCGCCGCCGTATCGATGCGCTCGGCCCATGGTTCCACAATATGGAGCTGGCCGGCATCGAAACCGCTCCCGACCATTTCCTTGGTAACTATCCGCTGATCAAATGGCGCAAATTCGCCGACGCCATCCCCGCCAATCTTTCCGGCAAAGCGGTACTCGACATAGGCTGCAATGCGGGCTTCTACTCGATCGAGATGAAACGGCGCGGCGCCGGCCGCGTGCTTGGCATCGACTTCGATGAGGCTTATCTGGCGCAGGCCCGCTTTGCCGCCGAGGTAGCGGACTGCGACATCGAATTCCAGCAGCTCTCGGTCTACGACGTCGGCGCCTTGCGCGAGCGGTTCGACATCGTGCTGTTCATGGGGGTGCTCTACCATTTGCGCCATCCCTTGCTCGCTCTCGATCTGATCCGGAAGCACGTCGCCGACGACCTGATGATCTTCCAGTCGATGCAGCGCGGCAGCACCGACGTGCCGGCACTCGAGCAGAATTATCATTTCTGGACCCACGACCTGTTCGACCGGCCGGAGTTCCCAAAGCTGCATTTCATCGAGCATCGTTACGCCGACGACCCGACCAACTGGTGGATTCCCAATCGCGCCTGCACCGAAGCCATGCTGCGCAGCGCCGGCTTCGAGATCGTGCTGCATCCGGAGCAGGAGGTCTATTTCTGCCGCACCGCCGACATACCGGCCGGTGGCGGCGCCGTCTACCCGTCGAAAGGACAGATAAATGATTGAAGCCGCGATGATCTGGAACGAGCCCAATAACAAATCCCACTGGGATCCCGAGCTCGACCCCGACTGGAGCCGCTTCGCCAATATGGCAATTCTGGCCGCCGACGCGATCGCCTCGGAGAATCCGGCCTTGACCAAGGTGCTTGGCGGCATCTCGCCGATCGATGCTGGCTTCATGACACGGATGAAGGAATTCGGCGTGCTCGATCATGTCGACGCGGTCGCCGTGCACGGCTTTCCGCTCGACTGGAACCTCTGGCAGATCCACGCATGGCCACAGAAGATCGGCGAGATTTCGGCTGTCACCGATCTTCCGGTATGGGTCAGCGAGGTCGGCGTGTCGACCTTCGGCGCCGAGGAGGTACAGGTCTGGGGCCTGCGCCGGACTGCGGAGCTGCTGATCGGCAACGCGCCACGCATCCAATGGTACAGCCTCTACGACCTGCCGCGAGAATGGGAAGCGACGACGCGCCATCGCGAGGCGGAAGGCTCTTCCTACTACCGCCATTTCTACATGGGCCTGCTGCGCCAGGACGGTACGCCAAAGCCGGCGCTCGAGGAATTCCTGCATCACGCGCCGGCAATGGGACTGGTGCAGTGGTTCCATTTCGAAGATCACCGGCTGGATGACGCCGTCGCCTGGATGAAACGGCTCGGCGTCACCAATCTGCGTACCGGGCTTTCCTGGGCCGACAGTTTCAGGCCCAACGCACTTGACTGGTTCGACCGGCAGATGGAGGCATTGGCCGACTTCGACGTGACGGTCACCTTCTGCTTCACGCCGGAACACTGCGGAATGATGCCGCACCACGCCAGTCCGCCGCTGGTGCCGGAGGAATTCGCCGAGTTCTGCGCGGCAATGACGCGCCGTTATGCCAGCAGCATCGCTGCCCCTTCCGCCGGCAGGCAGCGCGCCTCCGCAGCGTGAGGAGCTTCGGCTCGCCAGCCATGACGCTCACCGTCCTCAACGTCGCCTATCCCCTCGCCCCGGTCGGGCCGGATGCGGTCGGCGGCGCCGAGCAGGTGCTGTCGATGCTCGACCAGGCGCTCGTACAGGCCGGACACCGTTCGATCGTGATCGGCTGCCAGGGCTCGAGCGCTGCGGGCACTCTCATCGAGACGCCGGCGGAACCGGGCGTGCTCGATGAAGCGGCGAAGCGTCGGGCGCAGCGTGGGCATCGCGCTGCAATCGCCAGCGCACGGGCTCGCTGGCCGATCGACGTGGTTCATTTGCACGGCATCGATTTTGATGCCTATCTGCCAGGCGACGGGCCGACATTGGTGACCTTGCATTTGCCGCTCGACTGGTATCCGGCCGACGCTCTCAATCCGGCGCGGAACGATCTGTGGCTGCATGCGGTATCGGCGGCTCAGCAACGAACCGCGCCACCGGGCGCCAGGCTGATCGAACCGATCCCCAACGGGGTGGACATCGATGCGTTGAGTGAACGGCAGGCCAAACGCGACTTTGCGCTCGTGCTCAGCCGCGTCTGCCCGGAAAAGGGCATCCATCTGGCGCTGGACGCGGCCCAAAAAGCCGGTGTGCCGTTGGTCATCGGCGGCAAAGTCTACCCCTACGAAACCCACACCGCGTATTTTCGCGACGAGGTCGAGCCGCGGCTGGACGACCGGCGCCGCTTCCTCGGTCCGCTTGGCTTCGTCGCCAAGCGGCGCTTGCTCAACGCGGCCCGCTGCCTGCTCATCCCGAGCCTTGCCGCGGAAACCAGTTCGCTCGTCGCCATGGAGGCACTCGCCTGCGGGACCCCCGTGGTGGCCTTCCCGAATGGCGCACTGCCCGATGTGGTCGAGCATGGCAAGACCGGGTATCTCGTCGGGGGTGTCGACGATATGGCGGAAGCCATCGTTGCAGCATCCGGCCTGAATCCCGAGACGTGCCGGGCCGAGGCGCGCCGGCGCTTTTCACTCGACCGCATGGTTTCTTCCTACATGGACGCCTACCACGCGCTGGCACGGCTTGGCACGAACAGCGGACAGCTCGCGGCGACGAAGTGAACGGACATGTTCCGCAGCGAGATCATCGACGATCCGGCGGGCCTCGAAGCCCTCGAACCGCACTGGTGGGAGCTCTGGTCGCGCAGTCCTTCGGCGACGCCGTTCCAGTCGCCCGCATGGCTGGTGCCGTGGTGGCGGACATTCGCTCCCGGTGAGCTTGCGACGGTCGCTGTCTGGCGTGGCGATGATCTGGTCGGCCTGGCGCCGCTCTATCTGGAACACCAGGAAGCCGGCGCGCGATTGCTTCCGCTCGGGATTTCGTTGAGCGACTATCTGGACGTCCTTTGTCTTCCCGAGATCGCCGAACCGGTCGCCGCCGCCATCGCCGGCGCGGTTCTTTCCGTCGATTGGTCGCAATGGATCTTGCAGGACCTGCCGGCCGGCGGCGCCGGCCTCGCCATCAGGCATGCCGGGCTCGAAACGAGCCAGGCTGTCGGCCACGCCGCTTGCCCGGTGCTTTCCATTGGTGGTGACGAGACGCTTCAAAGCTGCGTTCCGGCGCGGCGAAGACGCCAACTGCGCCGCGCCCACAGAGCCGCTTCGAGACGTGGCCGGGTGTCCATCGAACGCGCACTGTCCGACCCACAGACATTCCTCGATCATTTGATCCGCCTTCACCGCGCGCGCTGGGCCGCACACGGCGACGGTGTCCTGTCCGACGGCCGCGTGGAAGCATTCCACCGTAAGGCGCTGCCGCAGTTGGCTGCTCAGGCGCTTGCCCGATGCTGGCTTGTCGCCATTGGTGGCGCGATCGTGGGCGCCTATTACGGATTCCATCATCACGGCCGCTCCTATGCCTATCTCGGTGGCTTCGATCCGGCCTACGCCGAGGAAAGTCCCGGCGCGTTGCTCATTGGCCAAGCGGTAAGGCAGGCGGTCTGCGAAGGCGCGGAAGAGTTCGATTTTCTGCGCGGACAAGAAGCCTACAAATACAGCTGGGGCGCCGTCGACCGGTGGACCATGCGCAAGATCTGGACGCGGAGCGCGGCGCGATGAGCGCGACCCAGTTGAGATCCGAGCAGTCGATTTCAGCAAGGCTGGTGCTGGAGGACTGCATGGCGGACGGTGCTTGTGTCGAAGCCGTCATCGCCAGGCTGGCACTCCGTTTCGAGACAGGAATCGATGCTGCAGATTTGGCTGAGCTTGCGCTAAATATGCACTCGGCCGATCCGCGAAAGACGGCAAAACTGCAACGGATTGCCGACCTGCTTCAGCGTAGGCCCGAGATCTTCGCCACGCTGCGCAAAACGGGTGCTGCCGTTCGGCACGAACGCGGTGAGGGAGAGACGGACGATGCGGTCGTCAAGCGGCTGGCAGCCGGGTTTGACGCGGCGGCGGCGATTTCCCCGGCGGCGAGCGTCCAGCTGTCGTCGCTGGGCGATGAGGAAAAACTCGCGGCCGCGACGGCTGAGATCGGCGCATGGCTGGAGAGGCGAGGCTTTACCGGCACCGAACGCGACATACTCGATATCGGCTGTGGTATCGGTCGTTTCGAACGCGCGCTCTCCCCTCTATCGCGCCGGATCGTCGGCATCGACATATCCCCGGCGATGATCTCGATCGCCCGGCGGCGATGCACCGGGCTCGGCAATGTAGAATTCCGCCCTACCCAGGGTTTCGATCTTGCCGATTTCGGCAATGCCAGCTTCGACCGCGTGCTGGCCGTCGACAGCTTTCCCTATCTGGTGCTGGCTGGCCTCGCGGAACGGCATTTCGTGGAAATCGCGCGCGTGCTGAAGAGGCCGGGCATGGCCGTGCTTTTGAATTATTCATATCGCGGATCGCCGGCGCTGGATCGCGCCGATGTTCATGACTTCGCTAATGCGAATGGCATGCAAGTCCTCGTCGGCGGCGAAAGGCCGTTCCGGCACTGGGATGGCGATGCCTTCCTGCTTACGATTTCCAGCGGAACATTGCGGCCCAACGCTGGTTCGGATGCCGAACGGGAAAAGCCGCTATTCGACAGTATGAAGGAGGACAAGATGGCGTCCGGCAGCAAGAAGCACATCGGTCGCGGCAGTCACGGCAAAGGCGCTGGCGCTGGCGCAATGACCGATCTTCCCAAGGATAAGATCGGGGAGAACACTGTTCTGTCCAACAGAGACAAGAAGCAGCACACCAAGGAGCGCGGGCTCGACGGTAATAGGGTCAAATCCGAGCAGTACCAGGATCATTCGGCGGATCGGCGGCCTGAAGACTGATCGTTGCGGCCGCATGTGGGCTTGCAGCCGGTGAGCAATTGGCAGGCGGCGAGAGCCCAACCGCCGACGAAGCTGTGCAAGGATCGAAGCCGTTCGCACGGATGGCGTGCAAATTCTTGCAAAGTCGCACTGCTGCCACCAGAGTGAGGTGAAGGGACCAACATTTGCCAAGAGAACGCGATGTCTCGCTCAAGGGAAGATTCCGTCAACACGCGTGCCGATCTGACGATAGACCGGGAAATTGCTTCCTTGCTTGCGGCCATCGAGCAGGAAAAGGTTCCTGACCGGCTGACCAAACTTGCGATCGAATTGCAGCATGCGCTTGTCGAAAGGCGCTTGCGCGAAACCAGTAACTAGCGTGACATGTATTAGCGGCGCCTCTCGGCTTCGAAGTCCAGTTGTCCTTCGGACAGATAGCTGCGCCGTTCCATCAGGGTTTGCGAGGAGCTTTCGCCAAGGTATTCCAGCACGCCGGCGCGTGCGCGGTTGAGCCGGCTTTTCACGGTTCCCACCGCGCAACCGCATATTTCGGCCGTTTCCTCATAGCTGACGCCCAGCACGCCTATCAGCATCAGGACCTCGCGCTGGTGCTCGGGAAGGCTCTGGATGGCTTGGTGAACTTCCTTGCCTTGGACAGACCATTCCTGCGTCGCTTCCGAGATCGGCCGCAGGGAAGCGCAGTCGAGCAGGCCGGGCGCTTCCCGCACGGCGGCTCTGACACGCGTGTAGTAAGTGTTCCGCATGATGGTGAAAAGCCATGACTTCATGCGCGTTCCAGCCTCGAACTTGTCGATGTTGGCCAGTCCCTTGGTCAGCGTCTCCTGGACCAGGTCGTCGGCATCATCGGGAGTGCGGCAGAAGGTACGCGCGAAAGCCCTTAAAGCGGGTATGAGATGGACGATGGAAACTTCTTCGGTTTCGCGGTTCGCCAAGGCGTAGGCTGTGGAAGGCAATGGTCCAGCTCCCGTCCAGAATGAGTTCGTGAGCGCAGACCAGTTAAATGCATTGGGCGAAAGATCGTTCCGGTTGGCGAAAATCACCCGGCTCCAGAAACCGGCTTGGCTGGGCAATCCAGCCGGCAGCGATATTCTTGACGGAACAACCACCGGCATCGCGGAGTTCGAATCGAGGTCGTCCGATAATCCGGGGCGCCGCCATTGGCACGTCAAAGCGCGATCTCGCAGCGGGCCTTGGCCCGCCACCCTCAAGGACAGCCCGCCACCTCAAAAAACAGGAGGAATCCATGACAGGAAACAAGCACGCCAAAGGCAAAACGCCGGCCGACAGCGACCTTGCCAACGATCCCGGCATCGGCAGTTCCAAGGGAACGATCAAGGAGGGCGACCGGCTCGATCAGGGCAACAACACGTTCGAAGGCGATGTCGAGAACGACACCACGCCTCAAGGCGGTATCAATCCCCGGCAAAAGATGCGGACCAACAAGTGACGCCAGGACCGGCCGGCGCACGATCGAACAAACCCGCTGCAACCCGTGCAGCAATCCCGCGTTAAAGGGCATCGGCCTCGTGTCCGCCTCGAGCGTTGACGCGACAGGCTCTTTCGCGGAGACACAGATGGCAAAAAAATCGTTTGGCCGCCCCGTTCCAATTCTCGTCGGCCTTGGTTTCCCTCGCCATGTCGAAAATATCTGGCAGGCCTATGACGTCTTAAACGAATGGCCGAGCCGCGGCCCGGCGCACAAGGCGGCGTTCGACGCCTGTCGCGCCGGGCTGGCTGACGAGGTCGATGCCGAGACGGTGCGCGCGGCGTTCGAAGCATTCGCCCGCAAGGCGGGCATTCTGGCGCACGATGTCGTCGCCGAAATACCGGCAGGCACCAATCCCACTGAGGTCTGCGATGTCGGCTAAAATGCCCTGCAGGCCATGTGACCCGCTGAGGCTAATTTATATCAAGGGTGGTTAAATCGGGAGGACCGCCATGCTGGAGATAAAGTTCGATGCTCCGGTTTGCATCTACTTCGGCAAGCCGGGACGATCGCGAATGGTCAGCTCCGTTTTCGAGGCCTCTTACTGCCTCAAAAGCGAGAAATGGCCTGCCCGCAATGCCCCGTTGTCGCTGATGGCGGCAGATGCATTGGATGGCGCCCAGATCGGCCAGATTACGGCAGCGGAAGCCCGCGAAGCATTTATCGACGCGGCTTTGGAAGCGAACATTCTTGTCGAAGGCGAGCCGCATGACGCGCATGCCCCGGCAGCCTTCGTGCCGGACGGCGGGTGAACCGGCAGGCTGCCTCCCCGCAGTGCCGTTCATCGCGAATGGCCGGCGTCCTCGGCCTTTTTCTCCCGCTGCTGCCTGAGGACCTCGTCGGTTCCGACCAGCTTCTTCGATCCGCCGGGGATCGCGGTGGAAACAACAGCCGGCGGGTCGCTTGCGGGGAAAGAATCCTCCAGACCCGCCTGCAGCTGGTCTTCCAGCGTCTGCGGCTCTTCCGACCGGCCAGGGGTCCTTCGGGTGTCTACGTTCTCCAGCGGCTGTTTCGTGTCCGGTGAAGACTTGACCTCTCGAATCCAGCCATAGAGCTGTTCGATGGCAAATTCCCTCATCGCATCAAAATCGGCCTTTTCGTCACGCGATGCCTCGATTTGGTCGACCATCGTCTTCTCGAACCGGTCGAGGCTCTCGCTTCCACAGGCCTGGCTGAGACGCACCAGCGCATCGCGCAATATGAGCGGCGCAAAGTGCGCTGTCGCCTCGAGCCTGAGCTGCTGCAAACGCTCCGGGGTAGCGGCTTGGAACTTCGACATGCTCGACCTCTTCGCCTTGTGGAGCATGTCAACGAAAATTGTCGGCGGATGTTCCATGACCGAGGGCCGGTGGATCGCTCGATCCTCAGCGGTGCGCGCCACCGATTGCCATGCGGATACCGAGACCGACGACGAAGCAGCCTGCCACGCGCTGCTGCCAGAGCCTTACCTTCGGTCGTCTCATGGTCCAGGCCCCGAGCGTACCGGATGCGAGCGCATATGTGCCCAGCACCAGCACACCGGTCATCTTTTGGGTGCCGCCGAGCAGCAGCAATTGCAGTGTGACCGATCCGCGCGCGGGATCGACGAACTGTGGAAGGAAAGCCACCATGAAGGTTATTGGCCAGGGATTTACCAGATTGGCGATCATCCCTTCGCGCGCTGCCGCGAGCGGCTCAACGGCCCTAGGCTCCTCGAGGGCCACGCCGGCCGACGGCGACAATACCAGACGTGATCCAAGCCAAACCAGATAGGCTGCACCCACCCAGCGAAGCATGGCAAAGGCAAGGGGCGATGCCTGGAGCAGCGACGATATGCCGAGGGCAAGGAGCGGCAACTGGACCATGCCGGCGCCGAGGGTCATTCCCAGGACGGTGAACAGGGCAACCTCACGGCCCTGCCCGATGCCACGCGCCATCACCAGCAGACTGTCAGGCCCCGGCGGCATCTGCATCAGGATGACCGTCCCAAGAAAGGCCGCCCACGAGGCGGGACTCTATGCCGCTACTTCGCCCCGGTTTCGTAAGATGCCTTCGCGCCATCCTTGAACCGACCGGCATCTTGCATCATCTTGAGCGCTTCGTCCCTGGTCAGGCCGCACCTGCGGGCAAAGAAATTGATCTCGTAGGCCTGCTCGGCCGACAGGCCATGTTTGGTATGCATTCTTCGCTTGTGTTTGCGTCCGCTCATACAGGCTGGATCCCCGTGAGACTTAGCCTCCCCAACTCACTTCGGGCCAGCCGGTTCCCCACAGCTTCGTCACTGCGCAGGCTTTTCAGGCGCCGTCGGGCCGGCCGATGCTGTCCTTGAGTTCGTTCAGGAATGCGAGCAGCGCGTCCTCAGGATCGTCGGCCTCTTCGGTCAGCATATCGATTCCCCAGCGGCCGAGGACAGCCTCCTGGACGATGCTCGGCTGCGACATGAAGATGAAGGATTTCGGGCGATTCTTCTCGTAACCCGACCGCCGCCAGGTCTGCCAAAGCCTATGCAGCAGCAGACGGATGTTCATATCGGACATGCTGTAGCCGATGAACAGGATAGTACGCCCAAGCGCGTCGGCGCGAAACTTCACGTCGAGCGGCGAATCGAATGAAAGCCGGTCGAAATAGTCGGTCTCCGCCAGGACCAGCGATTTGTCGTCGTCGAAATCGCCGTGGAATTTGATGATCTGGGTGACCTCGCCGGTCGTCTTGGGCAAGTCCTTTGCATTGGCCACTTTCACAAAGGGCCGGCCATGTATCTCGAAGGCAACCTCGAGGTTGCGATCATAATTGGTGGTGTAGATGATCGGAAAATCGAGCGACACGATAAGCTTGTGGATCGCCGAACCCCGCACTTTTTCCCGCGACACGCTCCATTCGCGATCCATCCACCTGCGCAACGAGCCGAGGCTCCCCTGCTTCAGCCGGTAATATTCGGCAAGGGCCTGATAGCTGGCCTCCGGTGCGCCGGTCGTGTCGTCATCGAGACCGAGCTCGTTTTGCATGTGCTCGATGAGCTTTTGCCAGGACGGCAAGCCGACGCTCATCGACACCCCGGCTCCAACGAACAAGATCGCTCGCCGCTCTTTCACCGATTGAGCCAGTTGCTCGACTGCAGACAGCATTCGACACAACTGCGAAAAGCGCCGCTCCGTTCCAGCCGAACCCGGACCGCCGCGGGAGCAGTTTTATTTCCGACTTGAATACGAACACTCGGATCGGCTGTCCCGACCGCCCGGCCGTCGACTTTGGCCAACCGAATCCGACATTTATTTCATTCCATTGGCACTTCTGCGCCGCTCACGCGTTGGAGAGTGTTCAACAAACACGGCGCCGCTGCAGCTAATGGAGCTCGGCGCCAACGTCGGCAGCTCGACATGCAAATGAGGCAAGCGCGACTGGTGGCGGCGAGAATTAGGCCTGGCAAAGCGGGAAAGAGGCCAATGGCGGCGATGCTGGGTTGGACGCTGCTGGCAGGGTTTGCGCTGATCGCCGCGGCGGTTGCTCAGCCCGCATCAGGCCCTGCGATAAATCCGCCGGCCGCAGCTGCTCCGCCCGACGACGGCCAGTGGACGATGCCGGCTAAGAACTATGCCTCGACCCGCTACAGCGAACTTGCGGAGATCACTGAGGACAACGTCAAGAACCTGCAGGTGGCCTTCACCTTCTCGACCGGCGTCAACAAGGGTCACGAGGCCGCGCCGCTGGTCATCGGCAACACCATGTACATCGTGACGCCGTTTCCCAACATCCTCTACGCGCTTGACCTTACCAAGCCTGGCGCGCCGATGAAGTGGAAGTTCGAGCCCAATCCCGAGCCCGCGGCGCAGGGCGTTGCCTGTTGCGACGTGGTCAACCGCGGCGCGGCCTTCTTCGACGGGCGCATCTATTTCAACACGCTTGACGGCCACGCCATCGCCGTCGATGCGGCCACCGGCAAGCCGGTCTGGAACACCCATATCGGCAACATCAATATCGGCGAGACCATCACCATGGCGCCGCTGGTGGTGAAGGGCAAGGTGCTGGTCGGCAATTCCGGCGGCGAAATGGGCGTGCGCGGCTGGATCAAGGCCCTCGACGCCGGCGACGGGCACGTCGTCTGGACGGCCTACAACACCGGCCCCGACGCCGAGGTGCTGATCGGCCCCGATTTCAAGCCGCATTACGATATGGACAGGGGCAAGGATCTCGGCGTGACCTCGTGGCCGCCCGACGCCTGGAAGATCGGCGGCGGCAATGTGTGGGGCTGGATCTCCTATGACCCGGATCTGAACCTGATCTTCCACGGCACCGGAAATCCCGGCCCGTGGAATCCGGATCTGCGACCCGGCGACAACAAATGGACCGCCGGCGTCTTTGCCCGCGATCCCGATACCGGCGCGGCCAAATGGTTCTATCAATGGACCCCGCATGACCTGCACGATTATGACGGCATCAACGAACAGGTGCTGCTCGACATGACTTGGCAGGGCAAGCCCCGCAAGGTGCTCGTGCGGCCGGAACGCAACGGCTACGTCTACCTGTTGGATCGCACGACCGGCGAGGTCTTGTCGGCGGTGCCGTTCGGGCCGGTCAATTCCAGCAAGGGGGTCGATCTCAAGACCGGCCGGCTGATTGCAAATCCGGACAAAAAGACCGGCACCGGCAAGGTGGTGCGCGACATCTGCCCGACCGCATCAGGCCTGAAGGATTGGCAGCCCTCGGCGTTCTCGCCCAAGACCGGCCTGCTCTATATCCCGCACAACAACCTGTGCATGGACGAAGAAGGCGTCGAGGTGAATTACATCGCCGGCACACCCTATGTCGGCATGAATGTGCGCATGATCCCCGGGCCGGGCGGCAATCGCGGTGCATTCACCGCCTGGGATGTCGCTGCCGCCAAGCCGGCATGGAGCCTGAAGGAGGATTTTCCGGTGTGGAGCGGCGCCGTCGCCACCGCCGGCAATGTCGTGTTCTACGGCACCATGGAAGGCTGGTTCAAGGCGGTCAGCGCCAGGACCGGCGAACTGCTTTGGCAGTTCAAGACGTCGTCCGGCATCATTGGCCAGCCGATCACCTATCGCGGCCCGGACGGGCACCAATATGTCGCGATCCTTTCGGGCGTCGGCGGCTGGGCCGGCGCGATCGTGTCCGGCGATCTCGACCCGCGCGACGCCACCGCTGCGCTCGGCTTTGTCAACGTCATGAAGGATCTGAAGGATGTAACCACGCCGGGAGGTACGCTGTATGTGTTCCGGCTGCCTTGAGAGGATCGACCGCGTTGCGCGCCCACGGCGAAAGCGTTCCCGGCACCTTGCCGCCGCGATCGGCGCACTGGCGCTCTCGCTTGTCGCCACCCTTGCCGATGCGCGCGAGCTGAGGGTCTGCGCCGATCCCAACAACATGCCATTCTCCAATGCCGCCAGAGAGGGCTTTGAAAACAAGATTGCCGAACTCGTCGCCAGCGAGCTTGGTGCGACGGTTTCCTACACCTGGTGGGCACAGCGCCGTGGCTTCGTCCGCAACACACTGAAAGCCGGCCTGTGCGATCTGGTGCCCGGCACGCCCGCCAATCTCGAGATGCTGCGCACCACCGCGCCCTACTACCGGTCTTCCTACGTGTTCGTGACACGCGAGGATGCGCCGGAAATTACGTCCTTCAACGATCCTCGCCTGCGCGATCTGCATGTCGGCGTCCAGCTGATCGGCGACGACGGCGCCAACTCGCCGCCCGTCCAGGCGCTGGGGCGCCGCGGCATTGTCGGCCATCTCATCGGTTTCCCGGTCTATGGCGACTATTCAGCGCCGAACCCGCCGGCGCGCATCATCGAGGCGGTCGCCAATGGCGACATCGATATGGCCGTCGTCTGGGGACCGTTGGCCGGCTACTTCGCCGCCAGGCAAAAAGTGCCGTTGCGGATTACGCCGGTTGCGCCGCGCATCGACGGCCCGCTGCTGCCGATGATCTACGACATCTCGATGGGCGTGCGCCGCCAGGACGATGCGCTGCGCAGCGAAGTAGACGCCGCTCTCGCCAAGCACCGCGCCGAAATCGGTGCAATCCTGGCGGAATATGGCGTGCCCCGCTTGGACATCACCGGGACAGCAGCGCGATGAACCGCGGCCTTCCATGCTTGCTGTCGGCAATGCTCGTCCTTGTCGCTTGCCAGCGCGAGAAACGCGATACGCGTCCACAGTCGGCGCTTGGCTCGGGTGACCAACCGGCAGCCGTCACAGCCCTTGAACCGGGCGGCCAGCGGCCGGCCGCGTCCGACGACAAGGCCGGCGTGTTCGAGGCCAATGCCTTCCACCTCAGCGAGGGCAAGCGCCTGTTCAACTGGTTTAACTGTTCCGGCTGCCACGCCAATGGCGGTGGCGGCATGGGCCCGGCCCTCATGGACCAGAAGTGGCTCTATGGCAGCTCGATCGAAAGCATCCACGCCACGATCAGGGACGGCCGGCCAAACGGCATGCCGAGCTTTCGCAACAAGATCCCGGATGACCAGATCTGGGAGCTTGCCGCCTTCGTCCGCGCGCTGAGCGGCAACGCACCGAAGTCCGCTGCGCCGGGCCGCGACGACGACATGATGCCCCATCCATCCGAAAATCGCCTGCCGCATGCCGCGACGCTGGGAAAGTCGCCGTGAACCGCCTTGTCTGCAAGGTGTGCTGCTGCACAACCTGCACGCTGCTCCTTGCAGGGTGCAGCGGCTGGCAATCCGCGCTCGACCCAAAAGGCCCGGCCGCGGGCGAGCTCGCATGGCTGATCTGGTTCTTCACCGCGCTTTGCACGGTGGTCTGGCTTCTGGTGATGGCCGTGCTGATCATGCCATTGGCCCGGCGCCCGGCTCCGCTCGGCGATCCGCTTGTCCTTGATCCCGCCGCCGAGCGCCGCAAGATGCGAATTGTCGTCGCCGCACTCGCCGCTACTGCCCTGATCCTGGTCGGCCTGACGCTGCTGAGCTACTTCGCCAACCGGACGCTCGCCGCCATCGGCTCGGATGCGGCGCTGACGATCCGGGTGACCGGGCATCAATGGTGGTGGGAGGTGCGCTACGAAAACGATCAGCCGAACCGCATCCTGACGACAGCCAATGAAATCCACATCCCGGCGGGCGAGCCGGTGCGGCTTGTAGTGACTTCGACCGACGTCATCCATTCCTTCTGGGTGCCGAACCTCTCGGGCAAGCTGGACCTCATTCCAGGCCACGAGAACATTCTCGATCTGAAGGCGGACAAGCCCGGCGTCTATCGTGGCCAGTGCGCCGAGTTCTGCGGTGCGCAGCACGCCAATATGAGCACCTTCATCGTCGCCGAACCCCGGCCTGTTTTCGACGCCTGGCTGAACGATCAGCTGCGGCCGGCCATCGCTCCTGCCTCGGCCGAGGCGAAAGCCGGCCATGACCTGTTCCTCAAACGGCCCTGCGTGATGTGCCACAAGATCGGCGGCACCATCGCCGGCGGCACGGTCGCCCCCAACCTCACCCATATCGCGAGCCGGCAAACGCTCGCCGCCGGGACGCTGACGATGAGCCGTGGCAATCTCGCAGCCTGGATAGCCGATCCGCAGGGGATCAAGCCAGGTGCCCACATGCCCGTGGTGGGACTGAACGGCGACGAGCTGAATGCGATCGTCGCCTATCTCGAGGGCCTGAAATGAGCAGCGCCAACCTGGCCCATGAGCGTCACCTCGCCCAGCAACGCGAGGCGGCACAAAAGGGTGACCTGGCTCCCGAGCGCGACGGTCCTCGCGATACCGGTCTCGACGACGCCAGCCTTGACCGCTGGCTGGCGCGGACATGGCAGACGACGCCGGGCATCATCGGTGCGCTGTCGAGCGTCGACCACAAGATCGTCGCGCGGCGCTATTTGATCACCGCTTTCGTGTTCCTGTGCCTCGGCGGCCTCAGCGCCGTTGCCATGCGCATCCAACTGTCGGGGCCGGAGCGGGGACTGATCGGGCCCGACCGCTACAACCAGCTGTTCACGATGCATGGCGTGACCATGATGTTCCTGTTTGCGGTGCCGATCGTGCAGGCGACCGGCATCTACCTCGTGCCGCTGATGGTCGGCACCCGCAACATCGCCTTTCCGCGCCTGAATGCGTTCAGCTTCTGGATCTATCTCTCGGGAGGCCTCTTCGCCTGGGTGTCGTTTGCACTCGACATGGCGCCCGACGTCGGCTGGTTCTCCTACGTGCCGCTATCGGGCCCCGAATTCGGGCCAGGCAAGCGCTCCGACGTGTGGGCGCAGATGATCACCTACACCGAAGTGTCGTCGTTGGCGGTCGCCGTCGCCACCATCGTTACCGTGCTGAAGCAACGCGCGCCGGGCATGTCGCTGGACAGGATTCCGCTCTACGTATGGGCGATGCTGGTCACCTCATTCGTGATCGTGTTCGCCATGCCGGCGGTCATGATCACGTCGACGTTCCTGATCCTCGACCGGCTGGTCGGCACCCATATTTTCAATCCCGCGGAGGGCGGCGACGTACTGCTCTTCCAGCACCTGTTCTGGTTCTTCGGCCACCCCGAAGTCTACATAATATTTCTCCCGGCAACCGGCATCGTGTCCTCGATCATCGCCGCTTTCGCCCGGCGTCCGGTATTCGGCTATCTGGGCATGGTTCTGTCCTTGATTGCGGTCGGATTCCTGTCGTTCGGACTGTGGGTTCATCACATGTTCGCAACCGGCCTGCCGAAGCTCGGCGCGAGCTTCTTCACCGCATCGAGCATGATGATCGCCATTCCGAACGGACTGCAGATCTTCTGCTGGCTGGCGACGTTGTGGGACGGAAGGCCGATAGTCAGGACGCCGCTGCTGTTCGTGTTCGGCTTCTTCTTCACGTTCGTCGCGGGCGGCCTGACCGGCGTGATGCTGGCGTCGGTGCCATTGGACCTGCAAGTGCACGACACCTACTTCGTGGTCGCGCACTTCCACTACGTTCTGATCGGCGGCTCGGTGTTCCCATTACTGGGCGCGACCTATTTCTGGTTCCCCAAGATAACCGGCCGGATGATGAGCGAACGTCTCGGACGCTGGCACTTCTGGCTCGCCTTCATCGGCTTCAATGCAGCGTTCTTCCCGATGCACATTGTCGGCCTGTGGGGCATGCCGCGCCGCGTCTACACCTACCCGGTGGAGCTCGGCTGGGGCAACATCAACCTGTTCATCACAGCCGGGGCGGTCATCCTGTTTGTGAGCTTCGTGCTGTTCACCGTAAATCTGGTGCACAGCGCCTTGAGAGGTGACCCGGCCGGCGACAATCCCTGGCATGCGGGCACGCTGGAATGGGCGACGGCGTCTCCGCCGCCGAGCTATAATTTCGCTCGGATTCCGGTGGTTACGCACTCCGAGCCGCTCTGGGCCGAACGCGATACGCTGCCCGTAGCGATCGGGCTTCGCGTCGACGTGCGCGAACTTGTTATTTCGACGGTGGCAGAGGCGCATCCCGATGTGCGCGAGACGTCGGTGACGCCATCGATCTGGCCATTGTTCGCCGCGCTCGCGATCGGCGCAACCTTTCTTTATTCGATCTTCAGCCCGTGGGCGGTGGTCTGGGGAGCCGGGCCGATCGCCATCACTCTGATCGGCTGGTTCTGGCCAAAAGGCGACCCGGAGGATGAGGAATGAAACAGCGCCTTGCCGCCGATCTTTCCAAACTCCCGACCTTCGGGCTCGGACCACGCAGCCCGACCTGGTGGGGCACTCTCGCCTTCATGGCACTGGAGGGCACTGGGTTCGCGCTCGCCGCAGGCGCCTATCTTTACCTTGCGTATCTGTCGCCCGAATGGCCGCCAGGCGTGCCGCCGCCCAACCATTGGCCAGGCACCATCGTCACGCTGTTGCTGCTCGCCAGCGTGGTGCCTAACCACATACTGAACCGCTATGCCGAAGCCTGTGCGATGGTGCCGGTTCGCATCGGCCTGGTGGTGATGTCGGTGCTCGGCATCGCACCGCTTGTCGTGCGCTGGTTCGAGTTTCCGGCCCTCAACATCTATTGGGATGCCAACGCCTACGGCTCGATGCTGTGGGTCCTGCTCGGCCTTCACACCACACACCTGATCACCGATGTCGGCGACACGCTGGTGCTGACGGTCCTGATGTTCACGCGCCATGGCTACAGCGGTCGACGTTTCGGCGATGTGGGCGACAACGTCTTCTACTGGGATTTCGTGGTCGCGACCTGGATCCCGATCTATCTGTTGATCTACTGGACACCGAGGCTTGGTTGAAATGCGCGCGGTTCGGTATGGAACTTCATGGGGTGGGCTGTTGTCGGGGCCATTGGCCTGGGCGGTGTCGACGCAACTGAATTACGCGGTTGTCGAGTGGCAGTGCGCCCACGGTATTCCTGTCATACCAGTCATTGCACTGGTGCTGGCAGTGCTGGCCCTGCTTGGCGGCGCGCTGTCGTGGCGGGCGCGACAGCAAGGCGGCGCCGCCTTCAAACCGGAGCGTACGCGCGGCACCGAAGATTTCGTCGCCAATGTCAGCATTCTCAGCGCGGTGCTGTTTGCGCTGGTAATCGTCATGCAGGGCGCTGCCTCGCTCATTCTTGACGGCTGCATACGATGAGCTTCGAGGCACTCTTCTCGACCTCGATCTGCTACGGTGCCGGCGCCCCGCAGGCCGGTTGGACGCTGGCGCTGCCAATCACGCTGCCGTTGGCAGCGATCGCACTGCTTTACACGGCCGGAGCCGCTCGGTTGTGGCGGCGGAGTGCTCGCAGCCGCCCGTTGCGGCTGTGGCAAGCCCTGCTGTTCGCGGCCGGCTGGGTCATCCTGGCAGCAGCGCTGGTCAGTCCGCTCCATGCATTGGGTGAGCGCGTTTTCACCGCCCATATGATCGAACATGAGCTGCTGATGGCGGTGGCGGCGCCCTTGCTGGTCGCCTCCTGTCCGGCCGCGGCGATGATGTGGGCATTGCCGATCAAGCTGCGGCAGGCGCTGGGCACAGCCGGGCACGCCAAGATGCTGCGAGCGATTTGGGCCGCCATCAGCCGCCCTGCAGCCGCCACCGTCCTGCACGGCGTCGCGATATGGGCGTGGCACGTTCCGGCCCTGTTCGAGGCAGCGCTTGCACAGGGTGCCCTGCACTATGCGCAACATGCCAGCTTCCTCGGTAGCGGCCTGCTGTTCTGGTGGGTGCTGCTGCCGCGCCCCGGCCGCGAACAAGCCTATGGCAGCGCGGTCATGCACCTTTTCTTCACCTCGCTGCACACTGGTCTGCTCGGAGTGCTGCTGCTGGTCTCGCCAAGGCTGTGGTACCCGGAAAACGCCGCCGGCGCAGAATTGTGGAGCCTTAGTCCGCTCGAGGACCAGCAACTCGCCGGTCTGGTGATGTGGGTTCCGGCCGGCCTGATCTATGGCGGCGCGGCGTTGCTGTTGGCCGGCCTGTGGATCCGCTCCAGCGGCCGAAAGGATCGGGAGGCGTCGCATGCGCTCCACCCTGTCTAAGATGGTCATTGGTGCCGGGACGGTGATTGCCGTGTTGGCCACAGCCTGGGTGGCCTTGACATTATGGCAGAAGCATCCCGACCGGGTCGAGCATGAGGCCGACAATGCCACCAGCGGCGTTGGCGTGCGCAGCACACCGCGCTTCATGCTGTCTGGACCGGTAATCGGCGCCGGGGCAATCGTTGTGATCGTTGCAGCTTTGGCTGGGGTCACGTTGTACTCGGAGCAAAGCCGCCGAGTCGAGGACAAGGCCAACAGGGCGACCGGCGGTGTCGCCGCCCGCGCCATACCGATCATGACGGCCAATGGCTGCACCGGTTGCCATACAATAACCGGCGTCCCTGGTGCGCAAGGATTGGTCGGTCCACGCCTCGACGCCAGCCTGGCAGCTAAGGTCTATGTCGGCGGCGTATTGTCCAACAAGCCGGAAAACATGATCCGCTGGCTACGCGCCGCAAGGGAGGTCAATCCGCATACGGCGATGCCTTCGACCAGAATTTCCGAGCAGGAGGCGCGGGATATCGCGGCCTATCTCTATTCGCTGAAATGAAAGTCATTGCTCGCCGCGTCGGGACGGGAGGCGGTGCCGGACCGGAATAGCTAAACCGCGGCAGCTGCCGCCGCTTGTCTTCACCAGTCGATCGCAGGCCGCGCGATCATCAGCCAGAAAATCCCGAGCACCGCAGCGAAGGCGGGAAAGCCGAAGGCGAACCACAGCCAGAAGAGCCGATGATAGCGCGGCGGCAACGGCGCGCCTGCAGCAGCGGCTAGCGAGGCCAGCTTGCGCATCTCCATTTGCATCCAGACGACCGGAAGCCAGAACATTCCTGTGAAGATGTAGAGCGCAATCGAAAGCACGATCCAGCCCTCGGACAGCGAGTAGCCTGCCTGCCAGGCGAGCGCGGCTCCGGTCAGCGGCTGCGCCACGACGGCTGTTGCGGTGAACAGAAAGTCGGCGACGACAACGATGCGCGCCACCGCCGCAACCGTCGCCGCGTTGCCGCTCCTGTGGGCGAGCAGCATGAAGAAGGCGATGCCGGCGCCGGTGCCAAGCAGCACGGATGCGCCGATGACATGCAGAAATTTCAGCAGGAAATAGAGCATCAACGCTCCTCCAGCACTGCCAACGCCACAAAATGCAGCACCAGGATCGGCAACACTTTGAGGAACGGTCCAAGCGGTTCGTTCCACAGCTCCGGGCGCAGGAAGCTTCCCACCACTAGATAGAAGAGCGACAGCGCGATCCCGCCATAGAGGCCCTTTCGCGTCGTCGACCGCCAGGCTATGAGTGCCCCGACGGCGATGTCGGCAAGAGCGCCGGCGATCACGGTCGGCGCCGACAAAATGCCAGCCCCCGTGCTTTGCATCAGGCCGATGCCGCTGTCATAGCCGGTGGTCAGCGACACAATTCCCGTCACTATCCAGAAGAAGGGCAGGACGACGAATATCGCCGGCTTGATGAAATACAGCCGGGCAAACCATTTTTCCTGCACCGTCGCCGGATTGAGCGCGAGGAATCCCGCCAGGGTCTGCGGCCGTATGCCGGTCGAGGCGGTCCAGTCCGAGGGATCTCCGACCGCCCCTCGTGCGATCTCCCTGGCCGCGTTGGTGCGCATCGGAGGCCGCCAGCCGAACATCGCGGCAAGATCACCGAGGCGGTAGAGAAGCTTTGCAAGTATCCCGGGCAAGACAAACCTGGTTGCCGGAGCCCAGCCGAGCCATCGGCGATAGGTGCCGACGACCTCGTCCATGCTCAGCGGTTCGGGACCGACAAGTTCCAGCACAATGCGAGACGGACTGGCCGGATCGAGAAAGAAGACGACGGTAGAGACCATGTCGTCGAGTTGCACCACCTGCAGCCGGCCGGTGTCGGGCATGGACGGCAGCATCGGCAGCGAGGCGAGACCCCGAAACAATGCGCTGGCTCCAAACACCGGCCGGCCTAGCACCACGGACGGGCGAAGGATCGCCCAGTCCAGATCAAGCGCCATAAGCGCTTCATCGCCGGCTAATTTCGTCGCCGAGAACGACGAAGGCTGCGCCCGATCGACGCCTATCGCCGAGAAGTGGATCACCCGGGCAACCCCTGCCCGCGCACAGGCAAGGAAGAGCGCAGCCGCCGCATCGCGATGGACTTCGCGCGTCTTTTCGCGGGGGCTGTCCTGCAGAACGCCCGCACAATTGACGACGGCGTCGACGCCCGTCAGATGCGGCAGCCAGTCTTCGGGCTGCAGCGCCACCGTCATGTCCAGCACCAGCAACTGATAATTGCCGGCCCGGTTTGCGCCGGGGTTGCGGACCAATCCGATCACCTCATGCCCTTCGGAAAGAAGGCGTGCGACGACCGAGGCACCGATCAGGCCGGTGGCGCCGGTAACCAGAACTTTCACTGGACCGCATTCTCCGACGGCGGGAAAGTATCGTTCATTCCAGCGTATCGCCCTCGATACTCCCCTTCATACCTGAAAGTTCTTCCTTCGTGCATAACAGTCGCGGCCGCGACGGGTCGGAGATGTCGAGCTTGTCCCAGGGAATGCGGTACATGCTGTCGCGACTGCGCAGTCGAAAGATATCGAGAACCGCTATGCCGATGGCCGAAGCGGAAAGACGCTCGAATGCGGCGTAAATGCCGACATGGTACTCGGTGATCACGAGGTCGTCGCCCTCCGGTTCGGCGCGTATCTCCTCGATATGGCCGATGCTTTTGCCGCGCTGCGAAAGCACATTTCTGCCAGCCAATTGCTCAAGGTTGACAGTGGCCATCATCCGGCCCCTGGGATACGCCCAATGACATGGTCGCGCAGCCAGTCCTGCCAGTCGAGAATCGCGGTTTCGCGGACGTCGATGTCGAACTCGATGTCGACGCCGATGTCGCGCACCTTGTTCCAGGCGATGCGGTGCGGCTCGGCATGGCGCTTGCCGCCAAGCCTCGCGGCAAGCCGCGCCATCCAGCGCCCGGGCCGCTCGCCAAGCCTCCGCGCCAGCGTGATCGAGCCGAGCTCGACGGCAACGATTTTGGGCGGCTTGCCTGGCCTGAGCTCAACCACCAGCCCGTCCACCTTGCCGATTTTGACCTGCTCGCGGTCGACAACTTGCTTGTCCAGAATGTCGCGCAGCAAATCCATCACGTGCCTCCGAATATCTGCAACGGAATGGTCACGACTGCGAGCACGAAACCGAGTGCGATAATGAAGATGACCGCGGCGTTCGAGATCATGCCATTGCGGTGCTCGCCGACATACCGCTCGTCGTTCAGCAAGAAGAGGAACGGAACCACGGAGAGAGGCAGGCTGGCGGCCGTCAGTGCCATGGAAAAGATCGTGAGCCTCAGTGGATCGAGACCCAGCGCGATCGGAATGGCGGCGAGGAGCAACGAGACCGTGTAGACGGTGCTGAAGCCCGGATCGTCGCGCGGTTTCTGGTCCTCGCCCCAGGTCCAGCCAAAACCTTGCGCCACGAGGTAAGCTTGCTGCAGCCCGACTTCCAGCGCAGCACCGAAGCAGGCTATGCCAAGTGAAGCGACGAACAGGACGAACCCCCAGAAGCCGAAGATCGGGATCAGCATCAGCGGCAGTTGGTGGTAATCGTCGACCTGGTCTATGCCGTGTGCCGCAAGCACGAGCGCCGCCACGATCAACACACCGATTGCGATCGTGCCGCCAAAACTCATGCCCAAGCCGGCAATGGCCCGATTGGTCCCGAGATAACTCTTGTCCCACTGGTCCTCGATCGCTCCCGACGAATAGAACATGAACAGGTAAGGCGATATCGACGCGCCAAGAATGCTGACCGCCATGAACCAGTATTTGGCGGCGTCGTGGTCCGGCAGAGTGGGCACGGCGCCGGCCGCGACCTGCCCCCAATCGGGTCCCAGCATGACGGCGCCAACCACGAAGCATAGCGTGACGAGGCCGAGGATCGAGACGCCTTTTTCGATGAAGCCGAACGTGCCTTTCCAGAGGAACAGCCATGCCAGAAAAGCGACCGGCAGCGCCCACCATTGAAAGCCGATGCCGGTCGCGAGCTCGAGCGCAATGGCAGCGCCGCCGATCTCGGCGGACATCACCAGGAAGTTGACCAGCAAAGTCGCAAGCAAGGGCCACAGAAAGACGTTGAAGCCAAACCGTTCCCGGATCCCGTCGGCGATGGTGTGATGACTTACGGCGGCGAACCGGCCGGCCATCTCGACCAGAAAGATGATGCAGATCGTGCCCAGAACGACGGCCCAGATCAGCTGGAACCTGAACGCCGCGCCCGCCTGAGCGGCGGTTGCCATCGATCCGACCTCGAGAAAGCCACCAACGCTGGTGACGATACCCAACGATATTTCGAGCAGCTTCTTCATGGTTTCGGCGCGAAATATTTGGACTGGGACGCGTTCAGGGCCGCAGTGGCAGCCCGGAGATCCTGCTGCGCCTGTTCCACTCCCGGGCGGTTGCCGTCCTGCACTGCCGTCGCGGCGCGTGTCACCGCCGTCGAAAGCTGTCCGACTGCCGCCGTCAGACCGGCTTGCTCGCTGGCTTCAGGCGACTTGGCGGACTGGATTTGCGCACCGGCATCGGCGAGCGTCTTGCCTACCGATTGCAAGGTGCGCGACGTGTATTTCGAGGGGGCCGCCCCTGAAGCCCAGGCATCCAGCACCAGCGATGCGGTCTGTGCGGCGGAAGCCGCGGTTTTCGACTGCTGCTCGATCTGGTCGGAAGGCGAGCATGCCGTCAGCACAAACATCGTCAGCAGCAAGCACAGGCGGTCTGGTCGAAGACCGACAGCTGCAATGGCATCTACAATACGTGCTTGTAGCGTGGCTGCCACACGATTGCTCTCCCCGCACCAAGCGACTTCCGCGTGCAATTTGATCTAGAGCGCTCGGTGATCACGTCAACTAACCGCGATGACTGCCCTGGCCGCCCGGAACAAACCACCGATCGCCGGATTAGGGGATTAGGAGGCAAAGGTCATGGACAGGGAAGAGCGTATCAGGCAGCGAGCCCATGAGATCTGGGAGCGCGAAGGCCGTCCGCAAGGACGCGAGCGCGAGCATTGGGATCAGGCCGTGCAGGAGATCGAAGCTGAGGGTTCCGAGGCCGAACGCGGTCCGGTCGTGCCCGATCCAACGGTCGGGGCCGGCTCCGATCCCGAGGCGCGCGGCAGCAAGCGGCGGGGGAAATGAGGCCCAATGCCTCGTCTCGTTGCCTGGATCGTGGTCGTACTGGTCGTGCTCTTCGCCGCATGGCTGATGCTTGGGCGCGACAGAACCAGTGGCGGTCCTCAGCCCGCGCCTCATGCAATAGACCAGAATGGATAGGAGCTGACATGACGGCTAGGGAAAGCCATCCCGAACAAGACCCTGCGGAAGGATCGCGATCGACAGTGGAAAAGCAACTCCGCAAGGAGCAAGGCGGCGAGGGGCAAAAACGCGAAGCCAAGCCGGCTTCCGACAAATCCCGCAGCAAGACCAAAACGCCTTCGGAACCGCCGAAGAAAGGCTCAGGCCTGGACTGAGCCGGCTGGTTTCACGTTTTCACGTCGTCTCCTCCTCGCTCTGTCGCGCGACCGGTTGTCATTCGGGCAGACCGCCGGCAGCCGCTTCTGTCCTCTTTCCCGTCGAGCCTGGTGCCTCGAAATAATGGGGATAGCGCTCCTGGACGATTTCGAGCACGTCGAAGATGCGGCGAAGATGCGTTCGCATCGCCTCTTCCGCCGCAAGCGCGTCGGCCTGCTCGAGCGCATCGACAATCCGCCGATGTTGGCCGAGGACCACGGACATGCTGTCGAGGCGCGGGAAGGACAGGAAGCGGAAGCGGTCCATGTGCAGCTTCGCCGCACTGATGTCGGCCCAGATTCCGGGGAAGCCGGCATGGCTGGCGATGTGCTGATGGAAC
The DNA here is from genome assembly GCF_040321795.1 of Mesorhizobium sp. M0244. Lineage (NCBI taxonomy): Bacteria > Pseudomonadati > Pseudomonadota > Alphaproteobacteria > Hyphomicrobiales > Phyllobacteriaceae > Mesorhizobium > Mesorhizobium sp. M0244. The sequence continues at coordinate 71,980 of NZ_JAMYSE010000010.1, forward strand.
AGCTCGTCCGACTTGAAGAAGCGCCTGTCGTCCGCGATAGAGGCGAACGTCTCCTGGACCGCCAGTTCGCCTTTGAGCATGGCGAGCAGTTCGGCGCGGCGCGGGCTCTCGACCGCACGCTTGATCAGGCCGACTTCAAGCGATTCGCGCAGAAATTGCGATCTCTCGAGATCGGCGATCCGGAGCGGCGCCACCATGCTGCCGCGCTGCGGATAGATGTCGATCAGGCCAAGACCGGCGAGCCGGGCGAGCGCCTCCCTGACCGGCGTGCGGCTCACGCCGAGGGCTTCCGACATCGCCTTTTCGGATATCAATTCGTGCGGCTTCAGCCGGAAGGTCAGGATCTGGTCGAGCAAAACCTCGAAGGTTCTCGCCGCGACCGATACGCCGGGGCCAGATTCGAGCAGCCGTCCCTCGGTGATGGTCCGCATTCCCAAAAGCCCCGCCATCGGCAATCCCCTTAAAGACTCTCGCCAGCACTGTGGCCGTCATGACGAGGTTGGGCGAGCCATGGCGATGCGCTGGCGCTGGCCGTCCAGGCTGACATGAGACACAACGGCGTTATTCCTTGCGCGGAGAACCGCCGATGCGCGCCAGCAGGCCGCCATCGACGCGCACGACCTCGCCGGTGACGAAGGAGGCATCGTCGGACAGCAGGAAGGCAACGACGGCGGCAATCTCTTGCGGCCGGGCCGTGCGGCCGAGCGGATGCATATTGTCGAGGATGCGCAGGATCTCCTCGGGGTTGTCGTTGAGCTTGACCGCATCCCGCAGCATCGGCGTGTCGACCGCGCCCGGAGCGACGGCATTGACGCGCACGCCGAGCGGCGCATAGTCGACGGCCATCGACTTTACGAGGCCGATCAGGCCGTGCTTGGCCGTGGTATAGGCCAGAACGCCTTCCTGGCTGGCCAGGCCCTGCACCGAACTCATATGGACGATGGCGCCGCGGCTTTGGCGCAGCAGCGGCATCGCCGCGCGCGACAGCAGATAGGCAGCCTTGAGGTTAACGTTCATCACCTCGTCCCAAAGCGCCTCGTCGGTGGTTTCCACCGTTCCGTAACGCTGGATGCCGGCATTGTGGGAAAGCATGTCGAGCCCGCCGAACGCGGATCGGGCAAGCTCGACGGCGCGGCCGCAGGTCTCAGCATCGGCGGTCGAGCCAAGTATGGTGCGCACGGTCACGCCGCGCGTCGAAAGCTGCGCCGCGACCTCATCCAGCTGATCGCCCGCCCGGTCGAACAGGACCAGGTCTACGCCTTGCTCGGCCAGCCTTTCGGCGACGGCACGGCCGATACCCATGGCTGCCCCGGTGACCAGCGCGCGTTTTTTGAATTCAGCCATTTATCCTCCACGAGCGGTTGTACAGCGATTACCATGGTAGTCGATCAGCGCTACTTGACGTGCCCTTTTCCGTCGAGCCGGCAAGCGGGTTCGGCGTCATGTCGGCGATCCTTGCATGAAGGCCAGCGTTTCCGCGCGCGTCGGTGCGCCGAGACGTCCGCCAAAGCGCAGGCATTTCAGGGCGGCGGCAGCGCTGGCCACTGCTATGGCCCACTCTTCATTCCAGCCTTCGGCCAAACCCAGAGCGAAGGTGCCGTGAAACACGTCGCCCGCCGCCAGGGTGTCGACGGCTTCGACCCGTGGCGACGGCAGATGACGGACATCATTGCTGCCCGGGTGCTGGAACGCGGTGCCGTTCGCCCCATCGGTGACCGCGACGAAGGCGCCGGTCCGTTCGCCGAGAATGGCGACGGCGGAACCAGCGGAAGCCTCTGGACCGCACAGAATACGCGCCGCCGGCAGCGAAGCAACGACATGCGAGGCGAGCGGCAGTAGCCGGTCGAGCACCGGTCGCGACGCGACATCGGCGTCAAGGATCGCCGGAATGCCGCATTCGCGGGCTTTCGCCAGCGCGAGCGCGGCGGCTCCCGGCCAGCGTACGTCGACCAGGACGGCGTCGAAGCGGGAAAAATCCGCGGGCGGAAGACGGTCCGGATCGGCTTGTGTGATGGCATCATAGAAGGGCACGATCATGCGCTCGCCGACGGCGTCGACCAGGATCGTGGCAATGGCGGAGCGGCCACCTTCGACCCTGCGCACCAGCGAACAGTCGACCCGCTCCGCCTCCATCTGGGCGATGACGTCGCGGCCGACGGCATCGTTGCCGACGCTTGCCCATAGCCAGACCTGCCCGCCCTGGCGGCTGGCCGACGCGGCGGCACTTGCCGCCATGCCGGCCGCGATCTGCACGGCCTCGCTCGGCAGGAACTTGCCGGCGCCGGAGGGCAGGACGTCGAGGCGCAAGATCGTGTCGTAGGTGAGCGCGCCGACACAGAGCAGGCGGGGCGCCGTCATTGAAGTCGGTAGCCGCGCTGATGAGCAATCGCCGTCATTACGCCTCTCAGTTCGGCAAGGCCGCGAAGACGACCGATCACGGGGTAGCCGGGATGGGTGTGCCGCGTGGCGTCATCGATCAGCTCGTGGCCATGATCCGGACGAAACGGCAGCAGCGCCGCCGGCTCTCCGGCATCGCGGCGGCGTTGCTGCTCGTCGAGCAGGATCGAGACCACCGAAACCATGTCGACATCGCCGTTCAAATGCTCGGATTCCATGAAGGAGCCGTCCGGATCCTTGCTGACATTGCGCAGGTGCACGAACTTGATCTTATGCGCAAAACGCCTGGCGATGGCAGGCACGTCATTGGCCGGATTGGCGCCCAGCGACCCCGTGCACAAGGTAAGTCCACTGTTGGCCGAGGGCACGGCGTCCAGGATAAAGGCGATGTCTTCGGCATTCTTGACGATCCGGCACAGTCCGACGAGATCGCGCGGCGGGTCGTCCGGATGGATCGCCAACGTGACGCCCGCCTCTTCGGCCGCCGGCAGCACGTTTTCGAGAAAACGGACGAGATTCTCGCGCAACCGGTCGTGCGACAGGCTCGACTGCTCGGCCACCACTTCGCGCAATTCCGCTATGTCGTAGCGCTTGAAGGCACCCGGCAGGCCGGCCATGATATTGGCGAGCAGACGTTCTTTCGCCGCATCCGGCGTCGTCTCGAACCACTCGCTCGCCCGCTGGAGAACATCGGACGCATAGTCGCGCTCCGACCCTTTGCGCTGCAGCATGTAGCAGTCGAACGCGGCAAGCTCATGCATGTTCAGGCGCAGCGCCCGTCCGCCGCCCGGCAGCGGCACAGCCAAGTCGGTGCGGGTCCAATCAAGGATCAGCATGAAATTATAGCAGACCGTGCGCACACCGCAGGCGCCGAGATTGCGCAAGGTCTGCCTGAAATTGTCGTAGAGCCGGTCGAGATCGCCGCGGCCGAGCTTGATGTCCTCGTGCACGGGCACGCTCTCGACGACGCTCCATTTGAGGCCCATCACCGGATCCGCTTCGATCTGCGCCCGGCGCTGCCTGATGGCGTCGACCGGCCAGACTTCGCCGTATGGAATGTCGTGCAATGCCGTCACGATGCCGGTTGCGCCGGCCTGCCTTGCGTGGGCAAGCGTTGCCGCGTCGCTCGGCCCAAACCATCGCCACGTCTGCTCCATTCGACCTCCAGCTGCGGAATTCCCGATGACGGCCGCCGGTGTATTGGATACTACCATGGCAGTCAATCGCCTGTAGTTCGGGACCCTGTGAGTTAGCCGTCGGACGGCTTTGCTCCTTGAAAAAAGACGACGACGATACGTGGCGTTCAGATAGAAGGGCTACGCAAGGTCCGGGTTTCGGCTGGCCCAAATCGCGCCGCGCTCGAAAATCATGCGCATTTGCGGCACGGCGAACTCGTCGGCGGTGTGGCCGAGCGCGCTGTAGAAGACGCGGCCCTTGCCGTATCGGCGCTTCCAGACGACCGGCATGACGACGCCGGCGATGAAGTCGAGATGCTCGCCGGTGAAAGTCGTCGTCGCCAGCACCTCGTTGGTCGGATCGACATGCATGTAATACTGCTCTGAGCGGTAGGCGAAGCCGTCGATGCCTAGCACGACCGGATCATCGGACCTGATGACATCGACCCTGTAGTCGATGATGTTGCCGGGATGGGCGACCCACTGGCCGCCGGTCATGAACTGGTATTCCGGCTCATTGCGGAAGCTGTCGCACATGGTGCCGTGAAAGCCCGCAAAGCCGGTGCCGGCCTTGACGGCGCTGGTCAGGTTTTGCAGCTCCGGCTTTTCGATCGTCGACATGGTGATCACCGGGACAATGAGATCGAGCTTGGATATTTGCGGATCGGCGAGTGCCGAAGTCCCCTGTTCCAGCCGCACGTCGAAGCCGTTGCCGGTCAGCATCTCCTTGACGATTTCGGCGCTTCGAGCCGGGGTGTGACCTTCCCAGCCGCCCCAGAAAATCAGTGCCGTCTTGCTCATTGCATTATTCCCTATTCCAGAATTCCGAAAGGCAGGTCGGCGTGCATCGGCGCCGGACGGGCGCAGCCATATCTCAGGTCGATACGCCGCCCTCTCTCTGCTGAAGAGATGATCGATTCCATGATTTCCAGGACATGGAGGGAAAGATCGAGGCTGGCGCGGTGTTGCCTGCCGGAGACGATCGCCTGCGCCATGTCGGCGAGGCCGAGGCCCCGGTAATTGCCGTTGCCATAGGAATGGATCTGATCGGCCATCGTCCAGTCGCCCTTGCGTTGGCTGGTGCTGATGTCGCCCTGGAACTGGTTGGGATCGGAGACGATCATCGAGCCGGTGGTGCCGTAGAGCTCAATGTGATTGTGATCGTGCTTCCAGACGTCGAAGCTGGTGGTGATCGAGACCGCCGCGCCATTCTCGAATGTGAGCAGGCCGGAAATATGGGTCGGCACCTCGACCTGGATCGTTTCGCCCTGGCGCGGTCCAGAACCGATGGTACGGGTGGCATAGGATGACTTCGCCTGCCCGGTCACCGATTTTACCGGCCCCAGGAGATTGACCAGGCAGGTCAAATAGTAAGGTCCCATGTCGAGCATCGGCCCGCCGCCGGGCTGGTAGTAGAAATCCGGATTCGGATGCCAGAGCTCGTGGCCGGGCACCTGCATGAAAGCAGAGCCGGCGACAATGGTTCCAACGGTATCCTCATCGACCAGCCGCCGCGCCGTCTGGTGGGAGCCGCCAAGAAAAGTGTCGGGTGCGCAGCCGACACGCACGCCCTTTTCGCGCGCGGCCGCGACGAGCCGCTCCGCGTCGCTGAGCGTCGTTGCCAGCGGCTTCTCCGAATAGACGTGCTTGCCTTTGCCGACAGCCTGCAAGCCGACCGGCACGTGATGCTGCGGCGTCGTCAGGTTGAGCACGATCTCGACCCGGGGATCGGCCAACAGCGTGTCGACCGGCATGGCAGCCAGGCCGTAGGCCGCTGCCTTGGCCTCGGCCGCCGTCCGGTTGATATCGGCGACGCCGACAATGTCGAGCACCGGAAATTGCGGTGACGCCTTCAGATAGGCATCTGAAATGTTGCCGCAGCCAATGATGCCGACACCGATCCTCCGCATGGGCTTCTCCTCAAAAAGCGGCATTGATGGAACAGCAGAACTCGTTTGTCACCCCCCTCGACCAGACGATGTTATCCGGTGCCAGGATATACCTCGAGAGCCTCGTCGAGTGTCAGGGACGTCCGGCCCTGTTGCGCCTAGTCCGCTTCGCTTCGTAGAGTCTGGCGTCGAGCCGTTCGCACAGGCTTCAGAGCCGTCGCCCGATCACAATCGCGCGCCTATGCACGAGCGGCTTGCGTTCGGGGCCGAACGGCCGGTACTTCAGCAGCACTGCTCATGTGGCTTGCCCGGTGGGGTACAGGTCACCGGGTTTTGAGCACTGCACAGATTTTCACCGGTAGAAGGACGCCCATGATCCGCCCGCAAGGAACCATCGCTCCGATCCTGACGCCTTTCGAAAACGACGGCCGCATCGCCCGCGACCTCTGGACATCCCACGCCAAGTGGGTGCTGGATCAGGGAGCGCATTTCCTGTCGCCGTTCGGCACCACGGGCGAGGCCTTGTCCGTCTCGTTGCGCGAGCGCATGCAAGCGCTGGAGTGGCTGGTCGAGGCCGGCATTTCGCCAAGCCGGCTGATGCCCGGCACCGGTGTCACAGCACTTGCCGAGACCGTCGAACTGACCGCGCATGCGGTCGGTCTCGGCGGTGCCGGGGTGATGGTGCTGCCGTCATTCTTCTACACGGCTGTCGGTGACAACGGCCAGGCCCGCTACTACAGCGAGCTGATCGAACGGGTGGCGAACCCGGCTATGAGGATGATCCTCTACCACATCCCGCAGAATTCAGGCGTGCCGGTGAGCCCGGCGCTGACCGCCCGGTTGAGCAAAGCGTTTCCCGATGTCGTGGTGGCCTACAAGGACAGCGCCGGCGACTGGAACAACACCGCGGCGGTTATCGCGGCGGCGCCAAGGGTCGCGGTCTTCCCGAGTTCGGAAGCACAGCTGACCAAAGGCCTCGCGAACGGTGCTGCGGGGTGCATCTCGGCGACAGTCAATCTGAATGCCGCAGCGATCCGTTCCCTCTACGACGCGGCACTGGCGGGAGAGGATGTTGCCGAGGCGGACGCCGCCGTCAAAGCGTTTCGCAAAATCATCCAGGACGCCGGCCTCATCGCTGCAATGAAGGCGGTGCTGGCGGTACGGTCCGGCGACAGACGCTGGCTGAACCTGCGCGCGCCGCATGAGAATGCAACGCAAGCCAGCGGCGAAGCCTTGCTCGCCGCTCTCGGCCCGTCGGCCGACCATATCGGCCGGGATCCGACTATCGGGCCGCGTTCAGGGCTGCAGCGGCGCGTATCAGCGTCTTGAACGCGTCCTCATCTATTTCCTCGCCCTCGCGGATATCGATGGCGCGCCTGGTGTTGCCTTCGAGGCTGGAGTTGAACAGGCCGGAAGGGTCCTCCAGCGCGGCGCCCTTGGCGAAGGTCAACTTCACGACGTTCTTGTAGGTCTCACCGGTGCAGATTATTCCGGCGTGCGACCATACGGGAACGCCTCGCCACTTCCACTCCTCGACCACTTCGGGGTCGGCCTGCTTGATCAGAGCGCGGACATGGGAAAGCGTTTTGCCTCGCCAATCGCCTAGCTCGTTGATTCTGGCATCGATCAGCTGAGAGGGAGAGTTGCCTGCATTTCCTTCCATCGAGCCACTTTTCATCATTATTGTCGCTTTCCCTAGGGTTGTTGCCGCTCGCCCGTCACTTGAATACCGCCAGTCGGCACCGGGTTTGCGGGGATGACTGGCATTCCCACTCACATTCGCTCGCCTGGCAATTGGCTGGCTTGCCTCACCCAAGCGGCGAGCTGAGCTTCGTCGAGCTGGTCGTCCTCGTGGATGTCGAGGTAGCGCACTTCCTTGTGCTTGGACTCGCCGGGAGGGACAGGACGCAGCGACGTGCCGCGGAAGAAAGCCAGCTTGATGTACTTTGTGAAGCAATGGAAGTTGAGGAACCAGCCTTGGCCCTCTACGCCATAGAAGGGCGAGTTCCATTTGACGGCCTTGCGGACGTTGGGCACGTTCCGCACGATGAGCGCGTCGAGGCGGCGCCCGACGTCGCGTTTCCAGCCCGGCATGGCCGCGATATAGGCCTGCACCGGAGCGTCGCCGTCGGCCTTCGCGATCTGAGGGTTGCCGCCTGCGAGGAGGGCCGGCTTGGCAGCGGCAGGCTTGGCGGCGGGCTTCTTTGCGACCGCCGATGGCTTTATGGACGTCTTGTTGGCCATGCGTTCACTCCAATGCGCCGGTGCCTCCTGCGCTGCGCCACTTGGGCGCGTAAGGCAGCACGAACATGTACAGACCGGTGAGCAGGAGCAAGCCGAGCGGGAACAGCGGCAAGAAGTACACCCAATTGGCGGGTTCCTTGCCTACTCCCAAGCTGATGAAGATGGCGGCGACGACCGCCGCAAAGATAATCGACAGCCAGCGATGGATCTGCCGAACCCATTTGTTCCAATTCATTGAGATCTCCTGTGAAGACGAGCCGAAGCGGATCGGGCGGCCCGTTTGGCGGCTCTCGCCGGGCAGCCACGCCACCGAACGTGTGCCCTACCAGCGCGCCAGCTGGGTGATTTGAATGAGATTGCCGCAGCTGTCGTTCAGCTGGGCAATCGTCGAGCCGGTTACCTCGGTCGGCGGCATGGTGAACTCGGCGCCACGCGCTTTGATGCGCTCGTCGTCGCCCTTGATGTCGTCGGTGAAGAACATGACCGCTGGCTGGCCCTGCTGGAAAATGGCTTGCTGGTAGGCCTTGGCTGCCGGGTTGTCGTTGAGCGCGAGTTGCAGCTCGGTCCCGTCCGGCTCGTCGGGCGATGCGACGGTCAGCCAGCGAAACGGTCCATTGCTGAAATCGGCCTTCTTGGTAAAGCCAAGCATTTCGGTGTAGAAGCCCAGCGCCTTCTCCTGGTCGTCCACGTACACTTTGGTCAACTTGATCTTCATTGGCTTGCCTCCATTGTCGCCTCATGACGTGCCGCTCTGGAACAGAGCCCTTGCTTGAATAGCGCCGGCGGACCTCAGTCGGTTCGCGCCAGAACCTCCTCCAAACTGTCAAAGAATCTCGGCCAGCCAACTTTGGCGCCCCGGAAGTAAGGCTGCTGATCCGGCCGGAAGCCCGACTGCTCCATGCGCAAGCGGGCTCCGGCGCTTGTAGGAGTGAGCGTCCAGGAGACGACACTCTTGAGATCCTTGGTATCCCACGTGTAAGTCAGCGTTCTGTTCGGCTCGACCGTCTGGACCTGACATTCGACAGAGCCCCAGTCTGCGTGAAGATTGAAACGGTGGTCCGCGACAGGCTTGAAGTCGTTTTTCATTAGCCACTCCTCGATCAGGTGTGGTTGCGTGAGCGCGCGCCAGATCTTCTCGGGCGGATAAGCGATTTCCCGTTCGACGACGACGGAGAGCGTTTCGGTCGACGTTTGGTTCACTGGTCCATCCTTTTGAGCAGGTCTTCGAGGTCATCGAACCGGCTCTGCCAGAACCCGGTCATCTGGCTTGTCCAGTCGATCAGGGGGGCAAGCGCAGCGAGCTGCGCGCTGTAATGGGTCTGCCGTCCTGCATGGCGGTCGCGCACCAGCCCGGCCTGCCTCAAAACCCCGAGATGCTTCGACACGGCCGGTTGCGAGATCCCGGCGCGAGCCGTCAGAGCCCCGACCGTCTGCTCTCCTTCGCGACACAGCCGCTCAAAAATAGCGCGCCGAGTCGGATCGGCAAGCGTTCTGAAGAGCACATCGTGAGCGTTTGGCATTGGGATCGATAACCCTTCGGCTATTGATCGATGCATAACCACCGGGATATGTGTGAGTCAAGCCAATTCGTCAGGGTAGCGTGGCCGATCTGGACAGGCCGGCGTCTGCCCAGACGTTTTCTCGGCTAAGCAAAGCCTGGTCGCGCCCTACCCGGATCACACCAACCAGTCCGCCCATCAAGGGTGAGAACAGCGGCTACGGCGAGGCCAATGCGAGGAGCCGATTCCAGCGAAACGAGCGAGAAAAGCATCGTCATGATGACAGCGCCCGTCGTCTGCCCAACAAGGCGGGCCGTGCCCTGCATGCCGCCAGCGGCGCCACTCCCCTCGCGTGGCGCCAAAATGAACATGTTCCGGTTATTGGCAGCCTGAAAGAACCCAAGACCCAGCCCGCTCAGCATGGTGAACGGCACGATTGGCAGAAGATTGCCTTGCAGCGGCCACATACATGCGAGCGCGAGCCCGGCGGCATACACTGCCTGCCGCACATATCCATGCCGTCGAACCAGCCTGACGATCGGAACTTGCTGCGTCGGGTGCGCCAAATAGATTGCAATCGAACACTATATGTAATAGATGTCGATCGCAATCTAATTGTGGAGGTCGACGATGCGCGTCAGTCGCATTCAGGCAGAGGAAAACCGGCAGACGGTGATCAATGTGGCGAGCCGCCTTTTTCGGGAGCACGGCTTTGACGGTGTCGGCCTTAAGGACCTGATGAAGGGTGCCGGCCTGACTCAGGGCGCGTTTTACAAGCAGTTCGCGTCAAAGGACGACTTGGCGGCGCAGGCGTCCGGGCGGGCGCTTGAGAGCGCCTCCCGGCGATGGTCAGCCGCGGTCGCAGCCAATCCGCAGGACCCGCTTGGCGCGGTGATCGCGTTCTACCTCAGCATGGAGCATCGCGCAGAAAGGATGGACGGCTGCCCGATCGTTGCGCTCGGCTCAGATGCTGCCCGGCAGGGCGTCGATGTGAAGGCGTCATTCGAAGCCGGGATCAAGGCGCATCTCGAAATCCTCGGCCGTTTGATCGGCGAGACGAACGGCGAGGAGCGCAAGGGTAAGGCCTTGGCCATTCTCGCGACGATGGTCGGTGTGCTGACGCTATCGCGCTCCGTCAACGACCCGGACCTCGCCCGGGCCTTTCTGGATGCGGCAAGCGAACAGGTTCACGCAGCCGTCGTCGCCTGAAAGGAAACGCAACGTCGCCGCGTGCAAGTGTCCGCACAGCCACGGCGTGGGCCGCTGGCGGCGCACCCAAATTGCTAGGAGAATAGATGCGACGGATTGTTGTTACAGGCATGGGAGCGGTCACGCCCCTTGCTGCAGAGGTCGAAGCGTCCTGGTCGCGTCTCCTGGCCGGTCGCTCGGGCATCCGAAGGCTTCCGGACGATGTGGCGGGAGACCTGCCGGCGAAGGTCGGCGGAATGGTTCCCTCCTTGGAAGACGACCCCAAAGCTGGTTTCGATCCGAATACCGCCTTTGCGCCGAAGGACCAGCGCAAGGTGGACCGCTTCATTCTCTTCGCGCTGGCGGCGGCACAAGAGGCGCTTGCTCAGGCGAGATGGGCACCCATCTCGGAAGCGGATCGCTTGCGCACAGCCACGATCATCGCCTCGGGCATCGGAGGATTCCCCGCCATAACCGCGGCAGTGCGAACGGTCGATCAGCGCGGCGTCCGCCGTCTATCGCCCTTTACGGTGCCATCCTTCCTGGTGAACCTCGCGGCGGGCCACATCTCGATTCGCTACGGCTTCAAAGGTCCGCTCGGCGCACCGGTGACCGCGTGCGCTGCCGGCATCCAGGCGATCGGCGATGCGGCTCGTCTTATCCGCGCCGGTGAAGCCGATATCGCCGTGTGCGGCGGAACGGAAGCATGCATCAATACCGTCAGCCTCGGCGGTTTTGCTGCGGCTCGTTCGCTTTCGACCTCCTTTAATCACCGTCCGGAGCAGGCCTCTCGCCCATTCGATACGTCGCGGGACGGCTTTGTCATGGGCGAAGGAGCCGGCATCCTGGTCGTCGAGGCATTGAGCCATGCGCTTGCGCGCGGCGCCAAACCGCTCGCCGAGCTCGTCGGCTACGGCACGACGGCGGACGCTCATCACGCCACATCCAGTCCCGAGGACGGCGACGGTGCGCGCCGAGCCATGGAGATCGCGATTGCCCAAGCCGGCATTTCGGCGCGTGAGGTTCGCCACCTCAATGCGCACGCGACCTCCACGGCAGTCGGTGATCTGGGAGAAATCGAGGCGATCAGAAGGCTCTTCGGCGCAGATTTCACCATAGCTGTCAGCGGAACAAAGTCGGCGACCGGACACCTGCTTGGCGCCGCCGGCGGACTTGGGGCCATCTTCACGATCCTGGCGCTCAGGGACCAGGTGGCGCCCCCGACGCTCAATCTGAGAGTTCCCGACCCGGCGGGCGACGGCATCGACTTCGTCGCAAACCAGGCGCGGCCGATGGCGATGGACTACGCGATCTGCAATGGCTTCGGCTTCGGAGGAGTCAACGCCAGCGCGTTGTTCCGGTGCTGGACGGACAAGCTGGCCGGGGCGAGCGCATAGCAGGAGCTGTGAGCGCGTTCGGGAGGTAGCAATTGTGGCGCTGCGCGGACAAGGCAGGCGCTCTCACTTTTCACGAAAGGACATCTAATGAAGATCGGAATCCTCGGCGCGGGAGCCATCGGCGCCACTTTGGCACGGAAGCTTGCCGCCAGCGGCCACGAGGTCAGGCTCGCCAATTCGAAGGGGCCCGACACCATTCGCGACCTTGCCCGCGACGCAGGAGCTAGGGCTGTGTCGAGGGACGAAGCCGTGCAGGGCGTGGAGGTGATCGTTGTTTCGATCCCGTTCGCGAATTATCCCGATCTCGCCAGCCTCTTCAACGAGGTGTCCGCCCACGTCGTCGTGATCGACACCTCTAACTATTACCCGTTCCGTGACGGCGTGGTCGCCGAGGTCGATGGCGGCAAGCCTGAAAGCGTCTGGGTGAGTGGGCAGATCGGTCGTCCCGTCATCAAGGCATGGAACGCCGTGCTGGCTGCAACGCTGGCCGAGAGAACCGGCCGGGGCATCTCGGCGTATCGCAATTCCGGTTGCCGGTGACGACCCGAGGGCCAAGGCCACTGCCATGGAGCTGGTCGAGGCCACCGGCTTTGACGCGCTAGACTCTGGGAGTCTCAGTGAGTCCTGGCGTCAGCAGCCGGGCACCCCGGCCTATTGCACGGAACTGACGACGAACGAGTTGAAATCGGCGCTGCAGTCGGCCGACCGGTCTCGTGCGCCTGGCAATCGCGACGCACTACTCAAGGAATTCATGGCGGCCGGCGGCAAGCTGACCCACGATGAAACCGTCGCCCGCAACCGGGCGGTGACCGCGTGAGGCCTCGACCAATCCCCGCGGCCACAGCGCCCGCTACATCCACCGTGGGGAAGCCCAGCCCGGGCCGCGCTTCAGACACAGAGATCGACGCTGTCAACCACAAGCGTCTGCGCGGGCGAGGAGAAAGGCCGCTTCCCGCACATTGCGGGTGAGCTTGGCCGCAGCCTCGAATTCGGCGCGGGCCTCGGCCAGTCGGCCCGCCCGAAATAGAAAGTCGCCCCTCGCCGCCGGCAATGGCGCGTAGTTGCGCAGGGCGGCGGCGTCGGCAATCTCGTCTACCAGCCGCAGGCCCGCTTCAGGCCCGAAGGCCATGCTGTGGGCGACCGCTCGATTGAGATCGACCACCGGCGAGGGCATCACTGCTCGCAGCCGGTCGTAGAGCGCTGCGATGCGGGGCCAGTCGGTATCGGCCGGACTGCGCGCGCGCGCATGGCAGGCTGCAAGCGCGGCTTGCAACGCATAGGGGCCATCGCCCCCGAGAGCTTCGGCGCGGGCCAGCGCGTCAAGGCCTCGGCGGATCAGCAGCTGGTCCCAGCGTGCGCGATTCTGCTCGGTCAGCGTTACGAGGGCGCCGTCCGGCCCGATGCGTGCCGACAGGCGCGATGCCTGGATTTCCATCAGAGCGAGCAGACCGAACACCTCGGCATCCTCGGGCATCAGCCCCGCCAGCATGCGGCCCAGCCGTTGCGCCTCCAGGCACAGGCCCGGCCGGACAAGGTCGTCGCCCGCCGTGGCAGCATAGCCTTCATTGAAGATGAGGTAGATAACCTCCAGCACCGAGGAGAGACGCGCCGCACGCTCGGCGCCGCGCGGCACCTCGAAGCTCAGTCCGGCCTTTCCGATCGTCCTCTTCGCGCGGACGATGCGCTGGGCGATGGTCACCTCGCTCGACAGGAAAGCACGGGCGATCTCGTCAGTCGTCAGACCGCCGATGACACGCAGCGTGAGCGCCGCACGCGCGTCGGCCGAAAGTACGGGGTGGCAGGCTGTGAAGATGAGGCCCAGCAGCTCGTCGCCAAGATCATCGTTAGTGGCCACTTCGATCACCTCGGCAGAGTCGTCGCACTCGCCGTCCAGCTCACGCGCGATCTCTTCATGCTTGCGCTCATGCATCTTGTCGCGACGGATCGCGTCGATGGCGCGGCGTTTGGCGACCGTCATCAGCCAAGCGCCGGGATTGGCCGGAACGCCGGTCCTGGACCATTCGGACAGGGCTATGACCAGGGCGTCCTGCACCAGTTCCTCTGCAAGGTCGACATTGCGCACGAAGCGAACCAGGCCCGCGATGAGCCTGGCCCGTTCAATGCGAAAAATCGCTTCGATCGCCTGATGCGTCTCGCCTGCAGTCATGCTGTCTTGTTGGCCAAAGCCATGAGGGAGGCAAGCAGATTGCGGCCGACAGTCTCAGTTGCCGCTGCGCTTCTCGCGCATCCGGTCATGGATTTCCGTGACCTCCGGCGTCAGGTTCCCATTGCCAATCAGCCATCTCGTACAGCGGCCGGATTTCGATCTCGCTTGGTCCCGGCATGGGATTGGGGCAGCGCTTCACCCAGGCAACTGCCTCGTCCATGTTCTTGACTTCCCAGAGCCAAAAGCCGGCGACCAGCTCGCGGGTCTCGGCGAAAGGCCCGTCGATGACGGTACGGCGGGGACCATCGAACGCAACGCGCTTGCCCTGCGAGGAGGGCTTGAGGCCGTCGGCGTCGAGCAAGATGCCAGCTTTGCGCAGCTCATCGTTGAATCTGCCCATCGCCTCCATCGCCTCCTTCGCCTCGGGCGTGGGAAGAAAGCCCTTTTCGCTGTCCTCGGTAGCCTTCACCAGCACCATCACACGCATCGTCTGTCTCCTTGTTTGAGCCGGCCTCATCGGCCTGGCATCGGAACGACGAACGGAGTTTTAGGAAATCGACATCGTCCTGCAATTTTTTTCGACGGTTGCGGCGCAGGGCGCCAATGCCGGGTCCAGGTCAGGGGTCGCGATGGCGCGATATCGAGAGTGGGCGCAAAGCGGACCGCCGATTGCAAGTAATTCTACGCCGGAGTCCTCCCGACAGCGTTAGGCGCTTTACCCGTCACTGACCAACTCGGCCGGTTGACCTGGCGAAATGAACCAGCGTCGATTCCACTATCGCAGGCTGTTGGGCGTGTGATCCGATTCGGGTTATGCGCTGTCGACGGGCCGACTCTCCCACGACGGACGATCCCGTCGTCATTTCAAGAAAAGATCAGCCAAAGGCCTGGCTGGCCAATGCGTAGGTGACTGGCAACATACCGGTATCCTGTTCGCTTGCGACAGCCCACGGCCGGCCAAGCCACATGCTGGTCACCGTATCGTAGACCGGCAGACCTGACCGCGCCACGAACTCCGGGAACGGGCCCGTCTCCTGCCGCGTGTCGAGGCGCAGAAATTGCCCGACGTGCTCCGCGACATGCGGCCCCGTGACGGCAATCGCATCGTCATCCGTCGCGGCCACCACCGGCCCGACAACATGGCCGCGTCCGAAAGGACGACAAAGAGCGAAAGCCTGGATGCGGCCTTCGCGCAGAAGCGCCACGCCCTTCGAAACGTCCAACAGCCGTGCCATCAGCGCGGAACGATCAGTGCCGTAGGCGCTGCGATCGAGAGCCACGAGTCGGGCTAGATCGGAATGCTCGATGTTGCGCAAGGTAGCTCCGGCAGGCAGCAATGCGGATGCGGGCATCACCGCGTCGCCCTGGCACTGGTAGACGAGCCGCGCGGGAGCAAAACCAAGAGACAGATAAAGACGGCGCGCCGCTCGGGTGGCGTTCAAGCCTAGGCTGCGCGAGCCGACCCGCGCCAATACGTTGTTCATGATCCAGCGGCCGGCGCCATGGGCCTGCAAGCGCGGCGAGGTGATGACCATGCCAACCGTGGCGAAGTTCGCTCCGAGGGGAAACCACATGGCGGTGGCCACGACCCGCCCGATTTCGTCCTGAGCCGCTATTCCTTCGCCGATTTCCAGCAACATCTGCCAGTCTTCGGCCCGATGCGGCCAGCCGACGCTGATCGAAAGCCCATGCAGCTTTTCAAGCTCAACGTTGGCGATGTCGCCGACCTTCAACTCGAAAGAACTGAGCCGGATGGATTCCGCTGCCTTCAACGACGCCTCTCGGGGCAAATTTGATGGACCTGACTTCATCGAGTCAAGCATAGCCATCTAAATCACAGAATCCGCTTCAGATGAGGCTGTAGTCGAAACTTTTCACTGTAGATCAACGGCTTTCCGCATCCAGGATTTGGAGCGCGTCTCTATGTTGAAGCGGAAGGCTCCCGGAATCGCCCGCCAGTTTGCCGCAGAGGATCCGCAATGTCTCCTTTCGTCCGACACCGTACCCGCGAGCAAGCAACATGACGGCCGAGCAAATCCTGGCCCAGCTTATTGCCTTTGCCTCGGTCGTCGGCCAGCCAAACTGGGCGATCGTGGAATGGATTGCCAACCATGCCGAAGGTTGCGGCGCGAAGGTAACGATCCTCCCCGGACCGGAAGGCGACCGGGCAAACGTGTTCGCCACTTTTGGCCCGGCAGACGTGCCGGGTTTCATCTTGTCCGGTCATATGGATGTGGTCCCGGCCGAGGAGCCGGGCTGGACAACCGATCCGTTTGTGCTGCGCGCCGAGGGAAAGCGGCTCTACGGACGCGGCACCAGCGACATGAAAGGCTTTCTGGGCTGCGTTCTGGCCGCCCTGCCCGTGTTGGCGGCCAAGCCTCTTCTCCGTCCCATCCATCTAGCCTTCTCCTATGACGAGGAAGCCGGCTGCCGCGGCGTGCGGCATCTGATCGAACGTCTGCCTCAGC
The DNA here is from genome assembly GCF_040321795.1 of Mesorhizobium sp. M0244. Lineage (NCBI taxonomy): Bacteria > Pseudomonadati > Pseudomonadota > Alphaproteobacteria > Hyphomicrobiales > Phyllobacteriaceae > Mesorhizobium > Mesorhizobium sp. M0244. The sequence goes on from NZ_JAMYSE010000010.1 coordinate 88,404, forward strand.
TCTGCGCAAAGCCGCTAGGCTGCATTGTCGGCGAGCCAAGTGGGATGCGCGCGGTCCTCGCCCATAAAGGCAAGGCCGCGGCGCGTGTCGAAATTCGCGGCCGTTCAGGCCACTCCTCGAGACCCGACCAGGGGTTGAACGCGATCCATGCCATGGCCGCGGTCCTGGCCGGGGCTGTGCAAAGCGCCGAAGCACTCAAGGCAGGGCCTTTGGATGCAAGTTTTTCGCCGCCCTATTCCTCGCTCCAGGTTGGCGTAATTGGCGGCGGACAGGCGCTGAACATCATTCCGGATTTCTGCGCCGCCGAGATCGAGGCGCGCGCCATCGCTGGCGTCTCTCCCGCCGCATTGCTGGCTCCCCTGCAGGCCGCAGCGGCAGACCTGAGCATTCAGGGGTTCGATATCAGTTGGGACATGCTCAGCGAATATCCGGCGCTCTCACTCGCCGCCGAAGCGCCGCTCGCCAGCCTGCTGCGGGACCTGTCGGGGCAAGAGCCGCTAGCCGCAGTGAGCTACGGCACCGAAGCAGGGCTTTATCAGGCGGCGGGAATAGAGGCGATCATCTGCGGGCCGGGCGACATCGGTCGTGCACACCGGCCGGACGAATACATCGAGATCGGCGAGATGGCCGCTTGCCAGCGGATGATCGAGGATCTGGGGGAGCGGCTTCGCTCCTGAAGCCTTCTCGACTGGTGATGAATTTCAGCGCGATCTGCCGTCAGGCTCGACCGCTTCAACGCATCCTGCGGCGCTGCGTCAGCCAAGCTCGATCATCGCTTGCCAAGGAACCTCGAATGGCTTTCCTGATCAATTCCGATCCCGAGCGGGTCCGGATTTTCGCGGACGAGTTCGCTCGCGAATTGCCGGGACTGCGTTTTGCTGCCGACCCTGCCGCGGTCAACAAGGCCGAGGTCCGTTATCTGCTGACCTGGTCGGCACCCGAAGATCTCGGCAGTTTTCCCAATCTGGAAGTGCTGTTTTCGATCGGTGCCGGCGTCGACCAGTTCCGCACAGACCTCCTGTCCGCGAAGGTCAAGCTGGTGCGGATGGTCGAGGAAGGCATCATCCGCATGATGCAGGAATATGTGACACTCGCAGTGCTGGCGCTGCATCGCGACCTGCCGGGCTACCTTGCCCAGCAGGCGCGCAGCGACTGGCGGGCTCGTCCAGTGCGGCAGGCGCCGGACCGGCGGGTGGGCGTGCTCGGCCTCGGCATGCTGGGGTCGGCGGTCCTCGATCGGCTGCGGCCCTTCGGCTTTGCGCTGTCGGGCTGGAGCCGCTCCGCGCGCGACATCCCCGGCATCCGCTGCCATAGCGGCGAAGCGGGGCTGAAGACCTTTCTCTCCCAAACCGACATTCTGATCTGCCTCTTGCCGCTGACCGCCGAAACACGTGGTTTCCTCAATGCCAGTGTGTTCGCCAGCCTGCCTGCCGGGGCGAGCCTGGTGCATGTCGGACGCGGGCCGCAACTCGACCAAGCAGCTCTGCTTGCCGCACTCGACAGCGACCATCTTGCGGGGGCGATGATCGACGTGACCGATCCCGAGCCCTTGCCGGCCGACCATCCGTTCTGGCGCCATCCCAAGATCCTGCTGACCCCGCATGTGGCCGGCGTCACGCAGCCGGAGACGGCGGCAAAAGCCGTGGTCGCCAACATTCGCCGGCATGAAGCCGGACTCGATCCCATCGGTCTCGTCGACCGCAACCGGGGTTACTGACCCTCGCTCGACAAAGGAAATCCCATGTCCCTGCTCAAGACAATCGATCCGAAGCCGCTCAACGCGCCGCGGGAATCAAAGGCGCTGCCCGACCGCCTGATCTCCGGCGATCCCTCCTTCAAGACCTGGGCGCAAGACACCGCACGCGACGCCACGATTCACACCGGAATATGGGAGGCGACACCGGGCGAGACGCGCTCCATCAAGGGAACGACCTTTGAATTTTGCCATATCCTCGAGGGCGTGATCGAGCTGACGGAAGACGGCGGCAAGACCAACACCTATCGCGCAGGCGACAGCTTCGTCATGAAACCGGGTTTTACCGGAATATGGCGAACGGTCGAGACCGTGCGCAAGATCTACGTCACCGTCACTGACTGATCTTCGCGATCGCCCTTCGGTGGCAGCCCTATCCTCCGAAGATTGCGCTGAAACAACGTCGTGAAACGGGATATTCCATCGCCGGCCCCGTCGCGGTCGATGCAAACTGCGCTGCGATGACGGCTAGAGTGCCCCTGTCCTCAAGACAAGGCGACACCATGTCCCTCAGCTTCGATCCCGACGCCCTTGCGTTCCCGCATGGCCACTTCATCGGCGGACGGCTCATCCCCGCAGCCGGCGTGCTGCCGATGCATCGCCCGTCGGACGGCGCGGCCTATGCGGACTGTCCGGTGGCCGGCACCGACGTCGTCGACCAGGCCGTCGACGCAGCAAAGCACGCACTCAAGGACAGTGGCTGGGCAGGCCTGCGCCCGCGCGAACGCACCCGTGTCCTGCAGCGCTGGGCCGACCTGATCGAGGCCGAAGCCGAGACAATGGCCCGACTGGAGGCCGTCGCGTCCACCCGCCCCGTCGGCCAGCTCATCGAAGGTGACATCGCGATCACGGCCGAGCAGATCCGCTTTTTCGCCGAGTTCGCCGACAAGGAAGGCGGCGACCTGGTGCCGACCGCCGACGCCAGCCTGGGAATGATCCTCACCGAGCCCTACGGCGTCGTCGGTGCGATCACGCCGTGGAATTTCCCGCTCTCGATGGCAGGCTGGAAGCTGGGGCCGGCGCTGGCCGCGGGCAACGCCGTGGTGCTGAAGCCCTCCGAGATGACCCCTTTCTCAGTGCTCTACATGGCCGAACTCTCGGTTCGGGCCGGCCTGCCTGCCGGGCTCATTAACATCGTTCTGGGCGACGGCCCGACTACCGGCAATGCGATCACCGGCCATCCGGAAATCGGCAAGATCAGCTTTACCGGATCGACGGCTGCCGGTGCCGCGATCATGCAGAACATCGCCCGCACAGGCATCAAGCCGATGACCCTGGAATTGGGCGGCAAGAGCCCGCAGCTCGTCTTTGCCGATGCCGATCTTGATCTCGCGGCCAGGGCCGTCGCGCAAGGCATTCTGTCGAATGCGGGGCAGGCCTGTGTGGCAGGTTCGCGGCTGATCGTGGCCGAAGCGATCGCTGAGCCGTTGGCACAGGCCATCGCCGCGCACATGGCGGCAATCCGTCCCGGCCCGACCTGGGACGAGGCGACGCGTTATTCGCCGATCATCTCGGAACGCCAGCTCGGCCGGATCGACGCCATCGTCCAGGCCGCCGTCAGTGCCGGCGCCGAATGCCTCGTCGGCGGCAAGCGGCTCGACCGGGAGGGCTATTTCTACGCGCCGACACTGATCGGGGGCGTCGACCAATCCTCCCCCGCGGTGACTGAGGAGATTTTCGGGCCGGTGTTGACCCTGCAGACATTTGCCGAGGAGGAAGAAGCAATGGTCCTCGCCGACCATCCGACCTATGGGCTCGCCGCTGGTGTCTTTACCCGCGATCTTTCCCGCGCCATCCGGGTAACGAAGCGCCTCCAGGCCGGCACCATCTGGGTCAACCGCTACAACCGCTCCCGCGACCACATCCTGTCGACCGGCGGCTACAAGCGCTCCGGCATCGGCAAGGATCTTGGCCGCGAGGCCTATCTCGCGAACCGCAAAAGCAAAAGCGTGCTGATCGACCTTTGATGCTGAAGGACGGAATATGAAGAGCTATTCCATCGCGTTGATCCCCGGCGACGGCATCGGCAAGAGCGTCACCGACGCGGCCTGGCAGGTGCTCGAGGCCGCGGCCAGGGGCTCCGGCTTCGCGCTGCAGGGCCAGCACTTCCCCTGGTCCTGTGCCTACTACAAGCAAACCGGCAGGATGATGCCGGAAGACGGGATCGAGACCTTGCGCGGCTTCGACGCGATCCTGCTCGGCGCAGTCGGCTGGCCGGCGGAAGTGCCGGACTCGGTGTCTCTGTATGGGCTCCTTCTGCCGATCCGCAAGGCGTTCGTGCAATACGCCAACATCCGGCCGCACCGGCTGCTGCCCGGGGTCGAGGTACCGCTGAAGGCCGCAAGTTTCGACATCCTCTGCATCCGCGAGAATACCGAGGGCGAATATTCCGGCGCCGGCGGCCGCGTGCACCAAGGCACCGGCGATGAGGTCGCGGTGGAGACCTCGATCTTCACACGCAAGGGCGTCGAGCGGATCCTGCGCTTTGGCTTCGAGCAGGCGCGGTTGCGGAAGCGAAAACTCGCTTCGGTGACCAAGTCGAATGCGCAGAAATACTCGATGGTGTTCTGGGACGAGGTGACGGCGCGCCTTGCCACCGAATATCCGGACATCCAGGTCACCAGCTACCATATCGATGCCATGGCCGCGCGGATGGTGATGGCGCCGGAAAGCCTCGACGTTGTCGTTGCCTCCAACCTGTTCGGCGACATCCTCACCGATCTGGGCGCGGCGATCCAGGGTGGCCTCGGCTTCGCCGCCTCCGCCAACATCAATCCGGATCGCAGCGCGCCTTCGATGTTCGAACCGGTTCATGGCTCAGCCCCCGACATTGCCCATCTCGGCATCGCCAACCCGATCGCTGCCATCTGGTCCGGGGCGATGATGCTTGGCCATCTGGGCGAGCATGACGCGGCAGCGAGGGTGATGGCGGCGATCGAAGCCGCGACCGCGCGCGGCATCGGCACGCGGCCGGGCGAGGACCGGACCGAGGTGATCACCACGGCCGTGCTGGCAGCACTTGCCTGAACCGGGAGGGAAAGACATGAAAGAATTGAACGACAAAGGCCTGTTCCGGCAGCAATGCCTGATCGCCGGCGGGTGGCAGGATGCGACCTCACGCGCCAGCGTCGAAGTGATCGATCCCGCCGCCCAGGCAGCGATCGGCTCGGTCCCCGATGTCGGTAGGGTTGAAACCCGCGCGGCGATCGAGGCGGCGCAAGCGGCCTTCGGCCCATGGCGTGCGAAAACGCACGCCGAGCGTGCCGCGCTGCTGGAAGCATGGCACATGCTGATGATCGAAAATGCGCAGGACCTGGCCCGCATCCTGACGCTCGAGCAAGGCAAGCCGCTGGCGGAGGCGCTTGGCGAAATCCGCTACGGCGCCTCTTTCGTCAAATGGTTCGCCGAGGAGGCGCGCCGGATCGGCGGCAGCACCATTCCCTCGCCGACGCCGGATCGGCGGATCGTGGTGCTGAAGGAACCGGTCGGCGTCTGCGCCATCATCACGCCGTGGAACTTCCCCAATGCCATGATCACAAGGAAAGTCGCGCCAGCGTTGGCGGCGGGCTGCACCGTGGTGGTCAAGCCTTCGGAATTCACCCCGTTCTCGGCGCTGGCGCTCGGCGTGCTGGCGGAGCGCGCCGGCATTCCCGCCGGCGTCATCAACATCGTTACCGGCATGCCAGCGGACATCGGCGCCGAACTGACGGCCAACGAAACGGTACGCAAGATCTCCTTCACCGGCTCGACCCGCGTCGGATCGTTGCTGATGCGCGGGGCGGCCGACAGCATCAAGCGCCTCAGCCTCGAACTCGGCGGCAACGCGCCGTTCATAGTCTTCGACGACGCCGATCTCGACCTCGCCATCGAGGGTGCCATCGTCTCCAAGTTCCGCAATGGCGGGCAGACCTGCGTCTGCTCGAACCGTCTCCTCGTGCAGTCGGGTGTCTACGACGCCTTCGCCAGCAAGCTCGCCGCGCGGGTTTCGGCGATGAAGGTGGGGCCAGGCACCGAACCCGGCGTGGAGATCGGACCGATGATCAACGCCGCCGCCATCGACAAGATCGACCGGCATGTCTGCGACGCGCTGGCCAAGGGCGCCCGCGTGCTGTCGACAAGTCCCGCGATGCCTGAGGGCAAGCAATATGCGACGCCGATGGTGCTGGGCGATGCGACGGCGGACATGCTTCTGGCCGGCGAGGAAACCTTTGGTCCGGTCGCGCCGCTGTTCCGCTTCGAAACCGAGGCCGAGGCCATCACTCTTGCCAACGGCACACCCTACGGTCTAGCCGCCTATTTCTACAGCGAGAGCCTGAAGCGGTCATGGCGGGTGGCGGAAGCGCTTGAATTCGGAATGGTGGGGCTGAATACCGGCGCGATTTCAACCGAGGTCGCCCCGTTTGGTGGTGTCAAGCAATCGGGCCTGGGACGCGAAGGGGCGCAGTGCGGCATTGAGGAATATCTCGAAATGAAGAGCTTCCATATCGGCGGGCTGAGCTAGCCAGTCCAATGGCCGTTACTGAAAGCGATCGAGCGTCTTATAGTAGAGACCGACGAGCGGCAGGAACCAGGGCTTGCCGAAGTGACCCGGGACCGCGGGCCACCCAAGACCGGCGACCGGGTTGCGATCGGCCTTGCCCAGAATGGCGTCGGCGATGATCATTCCCATGTGGGTGGACATCTGCGCGCCGTGGCCGGAATAGCCCATGGCGAACCAGAGACCGTCGGCAAAGCCCGCGCGCGGGAACCGATCCTTTGTCATGTCCACCAGCCCGCCCCAGCAATAGTCGATCTCGACCTTGGCCAGATGCGGGAAGATCTGCGCCAGGCTTGCGCGCAGAATCGCGCCGCTCTTTTCGTCCGACTGCTGGTCGGAGGTGGCCGAAAATCGCGCGCGTCCACCGAAGATCAGCCGGTTGTCCGGCGACAAGCGAAAGTAGTTGCCTACATTCAGCGAGGTGACGAAGGTCCGGTTGCCCGGCACCGTTGCCGCGATCTCGGCCGGGGAAAGCGGCCTCGTGGCAATGATGAAACTGCCGACCGGCACGATGCGGCGGCGGAAGTAGCCAAAGGCACTGGTGGTATAAGCGCCTGTCGCCAACAGGACATTGTCGGCGGCGACAGTGCCTCTCGGTGTCGTCAGCTCATGCCGGCCCGCGGCCGACCGGTGCCCGGTCACCGGCGTGTTCTCGAAAATCGTTGCACCCTGCCGCACCGCGGCCCCGGCGATGCCAGAGACAAACCGTCCCATATGCATCATCGCGCTCTTCTTCGACAGCATCGCGCCATGGAATACGGACGAGCCGATCTCGCTCTTCAGATCAGCTGCCGTCAGCAGTGCGGTGTCGGGATCGACCTCGCGGTTGACGGCTGCAAAATTGCGGGCGATTGCCTCGAAATGCGCCGGCTTGGAGGCAAGCTTCAGCTTGCCTGAGCGGCGGAAGTCGCAATCGATCGCCTCCTCCGCCACGATGCGCTCGATCGTATCGACGGAATCGTCGAAGGCGCGATAGAGCGCCACGGCACGTTCGGGTCCCAGTTCGGACTTGGCGGCGAGAAAACTATGGGCGAGGCCATTGTTGAGATGGCCGCCATTGCGGCCCGAGGCGCCGCAGCCGACGCGGCCCGCTTCCAGTAGGACCACCTTGGCGCCTGCCTTGGCCAGGTGCCGCGCCGCCGCCAGCCCGGTGAAGCCGCCGCCGATGACGGCCACGTCGTAGCGACCCTCGGCCGGTCCTTCGGCCGCTCCTGCGAAGACCGGAGCGGTATCGTGCCAGTAGGACTCGAACTTCATCGCCAAGACTCCATCAGAGCCCGACAACCCCGGGCAGGCCCGAGATGTCCTTGATCTCGGTGTATTCATAGTAGGGGTTGGCGGGCTCATGGCCGCGATTGACCCAGACCTTGTGCTTGATGCCCAGATCATAGGCGGACATCAGGTCGTAGCGGAACGACGAAGAGCAGTGCAGCACGTCCTGCGGACCGCAACCCAGCATGTCGAACATGTATTCGAAGGCTTGGAAGCGCGGCTTGTAGGCATTGGCCTGCTGGGCGGTGTAGACGGCGTGGAAGGGTGCACCGAGCTTTTCCACATTCGACATGATCTGCTCGTTCATCGCGTTGGACAGGATGACCAGCGGGATTTCCTTGGCGACCTTTGCCAGACCAGCCGGCACGTCCGGATGCGGGCCCCAGCTCGGCACAGTCTCGTAGATGGCACGCGCGTCCTCGGCGCGGAAGGCCACCCCGTTCTTGCGGCAGGTGCGTTCGACGGCATTGTGAATGACTTCGTTGTAGGGCTTCCAGTCGCCGAGGATTTCGTCCAGCCGGTAGGCCGCGAAATTCTTGATGAACTGCGCCATCTCCGGCGCGTCGAGCTGGGGTCCGTATATCCTCTGCGCGGCCTCGGCCATCTGGAAGTTGGTAAGCGTGCCGTAGCAGTCGAAGGTGATGTATTTGGGCCGGAACTGTGACATGTCGCGAAAGTCCTTCCAAATTGCGGTGCGGGCCTGGACTGCATCATAGGCAGAGGCATCCCCGTTCGATCACCGCAATTGCAGCCATTGAAAGCAGAATGTTTCGTATCATTGCTGCCGGGGCGGAAAGTTGTGCCGTCGCCGCCACCTCAGGGGAGCGGACGTTCCATCGCGGTCGTCAACCTGCGGCAGAAGATGCGGCGAGCGCCGCAAGGGACGGCGGAAGATACCGCGCCCGGCACGTCGTCGGGACGATCTTCTTTGCCGACGGGTCTATCACAGGGCAGCGAACCGTCGGAAATGAGCTCATGCAGACAGACGAAATCACACTCGTGGATTTTGCCCCCGAGCATCTCGATGGCGCGGTGGCTTTGTCGTCCCAGGCGGGCTGGCCGCACAGGCGGGAGGACTGGGCGATGGGGCTGGCGCTCAGCGCCGGCTTCGTCGCATTGGAGGGCGAGCGGGTTGTCGCAACCACGCTGGTCACACCATACGGCAAAGCTGCCGCCACCATCAACATGGTAATCGTCGATGTTGCGATGCGCGGCCGGGGCATCGGGCGCAAGCTGATGGATCTTGCCCTGCAAGCGAGCGAAAGCCGCGAATGCCGGCTGGTGGCGACACGGGAAGGCCTGCCACTTTACGAAAAGCTCGGCTTCCAGGCGACCGGGGCGGTATTGCAGCATCAGGGCCTGCTCGCCGAGACCCTTGCCGGCGAAGGCGTCGAGTGGGCGACGGCGGACGATGCCGCTGCATTCGTGGAGCTGGACCGTTCGGCCTGCGGCATGGACCGCGGTGGTCTGATCAGGCTGCTGTGCGAACAGGCGCGCATCGCCGTTCTGCGCCGGGAGGGAAAGCCCGTCGGTTTTGCGGCGGTGCGCACCTTCGGCCGCGGCAAGGTCGCGGGGCCGGTCGTAGCAGAGACATCTGAGGCCGCCCGCAGCCTGCTCTCATTCCTTTTTGCCGCCAGCCCCGGCACCTTGTTGCGTGTCGATACATCAGAGAGTTCAGGGCTGTCGCCGTGGCTTGCCGGACTGGGCCTGGCCAGGGTGGGAGGCGGGATCACCATGCGCAGGGGCGACCCCGCTTCCCGGCGGGCGCCACGCGTCCAGACCTTTGCCCTGGCCAGTCAGGCCCTTGGCTGAACCCGGAGGAAAACATGCGGAGCAATTCCTTGATCGAACTCGACCGCGCCCATCTGGTGCATCCGGTCGCCTCCTATCGCGGCCATGAGAAGGCCGGGGTACGCGTCCTGCAATCCGCCACCGGCGCCACCGTCACCGATGCCACCGGCCATCAGATGATCGACGGCTTTGCCGGCCTGTGGTGCGTGAACGCCGGCTATGGCCAGGAAAGCATCGTCGAAGCGGCGACCCGGCAGCTGCGCGAATTGCCGTATGCCACCGGCTATTTCGGCCTCGGCTCCGAACCGGCCATCCGGCTGGCGGCGGAACTTGCCGAGCGGGCGCCGGGCGACCTCAATCACGTCTACTTCACGCTTGGCGGCTCCGATGCCGTCGATAGCACCATCCGTTTCATCCATTATTACCAGAATGCCAGGGGCATGCGGCAGAAGAACCAGTTCATTTCGATCGAACAGGGCTACCACGGCTCGTCAACGGTGGGTGCGGGGCTCACCGCCTTGCCTGCTTTCCACGCCGGCTTCGGCGTGCCGCTGGACTGGCAGCACAAGATTCCGTCGCACTATGCCTACCGCAATCCGGTAGGAAGCGATCCGCAGGTGATCATCGCCGCCTCGGTCGCCGCACTACGCCATAAGGTGGAAGAGCTCGGCCAGGATCGTGTGGCGGCCTTCTATGCCGAACCGATCCAGGGTTCCGGCGGCGTGCTGGTGCCGCCGCCGGGCTGGATGAAGGCGATGCGCGATCTGTGCACGGAGCTGGACATCCTCTTCGTCGCCGACGAGGTCATCACCGGCTTCGGCCGCACTGGACCGCTGTTTGCCTGTTCCGAGGACAACATCGTCCCGGATCTGATGACCACCGCCAAGGGCCTGACCTCCGGTTATGCGCCGATGGGGGCGGTTTTCATGTCAGACCATGTCTACGACACGATCGCGGACGGCGCGGGCGAATCCGCCGTCGGCCATGGCTATACCTATTCCGCTCATCCCGTCAGTGCGGCTGTCGGCCTCGAGGTTCTGCGGCTCTATGAAGGCGGTCTGCTGGACAACGGCCGCAAGGCAGGAGCCCGGCTGATGTCGGGCCTCGAAAGCCTAGCCGACCATCCGCTGGTCGGCGACGTGCGCGGCCGTGGCATGCTGGCGGCGATCGAGCTGGTCGTCGACAAGCAACGCAAGACCCCGCTTCCACCAGCGGCCAATCCGTCGCGGCGGATATTCGACCGCGCCTGGGACAACGGGCTCATCATCCGGGCTTTCGGCAATGGCGTGCTGGGTTATGCCCCACCGCTCTGCTGCACGGAGGCCGAGATCGACGCCATCGTCGATCGCACGCGCATGACACTCGACCAGACGCTGGAAGACCCGGACGTTCGCGCCACCATGGCGTGAACCCGAAGCGCGTCACTGCATGGCCTGCTACAGCGGAAACAGGCTCTTGAGCGGCATGTAATTTTTGACGATCGGCGACTTCAGCACGACGAAGCTGAAGTACTTGTCGATGCCGATATCCATGTCCGTAAGCCGCTCCATGATCGCCTGATATTCGGCAATCCCGGCGGTGACGAATTTCAGCAGATAGTCGTAACCGCCGGAAACGAGGTGGCATTCGACCACCGAATCCACCTTTTCAACAGCGGCGAGGAAGCGCGCGAAGTCGATCTGGCGGTGGTTCCTCAGCGTCACCTCGGTGAAGACGGTGAGCGTCTGCCCCAGTTTTGCGATGTCTATCTGGGCGGAATAGCGGACGATATAGCCTTCGGCCTGCAGCTTCTTCACCCGCATCAGGCAGGGGCTGGGCGAGAGATTGACCAGCTCCGCCAATTCCACATTGGTGATGCGGCCGTTCTTCTGCAGTTCGTAGAGGATCTTGATGTCGATCCGATCGAGTTTCATGCACGGTCCAAGGCAAAGGCTCGGCACGGCGCCGGCGGATCTGATCGAAGCATATTATGCCGAAGCCGAGCAGGAGCAAGGACAAACACCCGCTGCCGCTTTCGGCAATTCCAGGAAACCTGCACCCAAGCGCGCGTTTGAACGGATTTGTACGATGTCCTGAGGTCTTCGTTCTATGCATTTCGTCGGCCTGCCGCGCGCTTTTGCTCGATATGCGGTAGCAGAATCCCCCGCTGGCAGAGCTCTTGACCAAAGGAAATGCTGCGGCCCGTCGATCTGTGGCAATCGTCGCCTCGCCCGGAGCAGTAGAGTGGTCGCCGCTGCCGGAGATTTCGCATGCCCTCCCCGCTTCTGCATATCGAGACCACGCCAACCTTGCCGGCGGCGGCCGATGTCGTCGTGATCGGTGGCGGGATCGTCGGCGCCTTCGCGGCATATTATCTCGCCCGGCGCGGCTTGCAGGTGGCCTTGCTGGAAAAGGGCCGGATCGGCGCCGAACAGTCCAGCCGAAACTGGGGCTGGTGCCGGCAGCAGAACCGCGACGCCCGGGAACTGCCGATGGCCACGGCAAGCCTCGCACTCTGGGAGCAGCTTGCCAGCGAAATCGGCGAAGATCCGGGCTTTCGCCGTTGCGGGCTCCTCTACCTCAGCAACGACGAGGCCGAGATAGCCCGCTGGGCCCGCTGGCGTGATTTCGCCCACGGCGTCGGCGTGACCACGCATATGCTCAGCCCCGACGAGGCAAGCGAGCATGGAAAAGCCACCGGCCAACGCTGGAAGGGCGGCGTCTTTTCACCTTCCGACGGAACCGCCGACCCCTCCCGCGCAGCACCCATAGTGGCGCGTGGCGTCCTGAAGGCCGGCGGAAGTGTCCATCAGATGTGCGCCGCGCGCGGCATCGAGACCGAAGCGGGCCGGGTCAGCGCGGTGATCACCGAGGCGGGCACAATCCGTACCAGGACAGTGGTGCTGTCGGCGGGCGCATGGGCCTCTTCGTTCTGTCGCCAGCTCGGCGTACGCTTTCCGCAAGCCTCCGTCCGCTCTTCGATCCTTTCGCTCGCACCCGGACCTTCGGGGCTGCCGGATGCGCTGCACACTGCCGAGATCTCGGTCACCCGCCGCGGCGACGGCGGCCACACGCTGGCTATCAGCGGCCGCGGCAGCCTTGATCCGACGCTGCAGCAGCTGCGTTTCGCCCGCGAATTCGTACCGATGTTCGCCCGGCGCTGGCGCAGCCTTGCTCCCGGCACCTTGCAGGGATGGCAATCGGGACACGAGAGGCTGGCCCGCTGGCGGCTCGATGCGCCGACGCCGATGGAGCACAACCGCATTCTGGACCCGCGCCCCGACCGGGGATTGATCCGGGAAACACACCGGCGCGCCTGCGCGTTGCTGCCGACGCTGCAAAATGTGCCAGTCGCGGCCAGTTGGGCCGGCTATATCGACAGCACGCCGGACGGCGTTCCCGCCATCGGCGAGGTCGAGGGGCTGCCGGGCTTCATCCTGGCGGCCGGCTTCAGCGGTCACGGCTTCGGTATCGGTCCTGGCGCGGGCCACCTGATCGCCGATCTGGCAACCGGCTCGACTCCTGTGGTCGATCCCATGCCCTATCGCCCGGAGCGGCTCGATGCGTCCGCCTGGGGCAAGGTGGCGGAGTTCTGACGAGCTAGGCGCCCACGCCCATTGCCAACAATTCCCGCTCCTCCAGATGGCAAAGGATTTCGCTTCCCTTCGACAGGTGACGAATGGGCGGCGCCAGCACGTCGCAAACTCCGAGCTTCCTGACCGGGCATCGTGGCACGAAGGGACAGCGGTCGGATCGCGCCAAGACGGGTGCGACGCCCATTTCCGCCGAGGCAGCCTTTTTGCCGAGGCCGTCCAGCCAGCCTGTGCGCAATTCGGGGATCGAGGACACCAGAAGGTCCGAATAGGGATGGAGCGGCGCCGCACGCATTGCCGCGCGGCTGCCGGCTTCGACCTTGCGCCCGGCATAAAGCACCATCACGTCGTCGCAGATCGCGCGCACCGTCGACAGGTCGTGGCTGATGAACAGATAGGAAAGCTTCAACTCCTTTCGCAACTCGGCCAGCAGATCGAGAATAGCCGCGGCGACCACGGTGTCGAGGGCTGACGTCACCTCATCGCACAGGATCAGCGCCGGCTCGGCAGCGAGCGCGCGGGCAAGGTTGACGCGCTGCTTCTGGCCGCCGGATAGTTCGCCCGGAAGCCGTTCGGCAATGTTGGCCGGCAGATGCACGAGGTCGAGCAGCCGGCGCACCCTGCGGCTGCGCTCGGCACCGTTCACGTTATGATAGAAGGTCAGCGGCCGGCCCAGGATCTGCCCGACCGAGCGGGTCGGATTGAGGGCCGTGTCGGCCATCTGGAAGACGATCTGGATGTTGCGCAATTGATCCCTGGAGCGCTGCGCCACGGATCCTGCCAGGGTTTCGCCGCGGAACTTCACCGTTCCGCCGGCAGCGGGAAGCAGTCCGGCGATAACGCGGGCCAATGTGCTCTTGCCGCAGCCGGACTCGCCGATGACGCCGAGATTGGTGCCCGGCTGCAGGCTGAGGCCGACATCGTTGAGCACCGTCACATTCGGCAGGCCGTCCGGACGGGACTTGCCGTATCCGGCGACCAGCCCCTCGACCTCGAGCAAGGGCAGCTCCCGCGTCATCTCGGCAGGCGGAGCGGCCTGGGCGTGCACGGCGGGATTGGCCGCGGCGAGCAGACTGCGGGTGTAGGGACTTTGGGCGTCCGTCAGAATCTGCCCGGTCGGAGCGCTTTCCTGAATGGAGCCATCGCGCAGCACGACGATGTGGTCAGCGATCTGCGCCACCACCGCCAGGTCGTGGGAGACATAGACGCCGGTGGTGTTGCGCTCGCGGATCACCGACTTGAACGAGCGCAAAACCTCGATCTGGGTGGTGACGTCGAGCGCCGTCGTCGGTTCGTCGAAGATCACCAGCTCCGGTTCAGCGATCAGCGCCATCGCCGCCGCCAGGCGCTGCAGCTGGCCGCCCGACACCTGGTGCGGATAGCGTGACCCGACCCCTTCGGGATCGGGCAACGCCAGCGCGCGAAACAGCTCCACCGCCTTCGCTTCCGCTTCTGCTCGCGGTGCCAGCTTGTGGATCATCGCGCTTTCCACAACCTGCGACATGATCGTTCTCGCCGGGTTGAAGGCGGCTGCCGCGCTTTGCGCAATATAGCTGACATTGCGGCCGCGGATCTTGGCCTTTTCTGCTTCCGACAGGGACAGGATCTCACGCTCGCCGATCCGGATCGAGCCGCCGGTGATGCGGCAGCCGCTGCGGGCATAACCCATCAGGGAAAGCGCAATCGTCGTTTTGCCGGAACCGGACTCACCGATTAACGCGACGACCGTTCCGCGCGGGACCGTGAAGCTGATATCGTGGACGATCGGCGTCTCGCGGCCGCTGTCGCTACGGGCGATGACGCGTAGGTTCTTAACTTCGACGAGCTCGCTCATGGCAGGCGATCCCGCAGGCGGCGCGGAAGATTGTCGATCGCTAGATTGACGCTGATGGTCAGCGAGGCGATGGCGAGCGACGGCATGATCACGGCAGGCGCCCCATAGGCCAGCCCGGATACGTTCTCGCGCACCAGCGCTCCCCAGTCGGCGTTGGGCGGCTGTACGCCCAGACCGAGAAAGCTGAGACCGCTCAGCAACAGCACGATGAAGACGAAGCGCAGGCCGAAATCCGCCAGCACCGGCCCGATCATGTTGGGCAGGATCTCTTCGCGAACCGTGTAGACGAAGCCTTCGCCACGCGCCTTGGCGACCTGCACGAAGTCGAGCTCGTTGATGTTGACGGCGAGCGCACGCGCTATGCGGAAAGAGCCGGGAAAATAGAGAAAGGCGAGCGTTCCCACCAGCACCGGAAGCGAACTGCCGATCGCCGCTATGATCACGAGACCGAACATCAGGTGCGGGATCGCAATCAGTGCATCTATGCCGCGGCTGACTATCGTGTCGAACCAGCCGCCGAGGACCGCGCTGATCATGCCTAGTGCGACGCCGATGGTACAGGCGATAAAGGCGGCCGCAATCGAGACGCCGACCGTGTATCGCGCCCCGAGAATGATGCGGCTCAGCATGTCGCGTCCAAGGTAGTCGGTGCCGAGCGGATAATCGCGGCTCGGCGAGGTGAACACGTCCATGCTGACGATCTTGCCGATCGGGTACGGCGCAAGCCATGGGCCGACGAGCGTAATCACGACCCAGAACAGTATGATGCAGAAGCAGACCGCACCGACCGCGGAGATGGTCAGGCCGCCTGCGCCAAACGTCGTTCGCCGGCTCTCGGGAATGATATCGGTGTGCTTGGTCATTTGTATCGCAGACGCGGGTTGGCGAGGATCGCGCATATGTCGGCTACGGTCACGAGGGCGAGATAGCCGAAACAGAAGATCATCGCGCAGGTTTGAATGAGAGGCATGTCGCGGGTGGCCACCCCGTCCACCATCAGCTTGGCGATGCCCGGGTAGTTGAAGATGGTTTCGACAATGATGACGCCGCCAAGCAGATAGGACAGGCTGAGCGCGACGGCATTGGCGATCGGACCGATCGCATTGGGCAGAGCGTGCGTCAGCACCGCACGAACCCGGCCGGCGCCCTTGAGCGTCGCCATCTCGACGAATGGCTGGCCGAGCGTGTCGATCAATGCGGCGCGGGTCATGCGGATCATCTGTGCCGAGACGACGAAACTCAGGCTGATGACCGGCATAGCGAAGACACGCAGCAATTCACCCAGCGAATGCACGTCGTTTGCGAAGGAAAGTGCTGGAAACCAGTGCAGGTGCACGGCGAAAACCAGCACCGCAATCGTGGCGACCATGAATTCCGGCACCGACACGACCGCGATCGTGGCAAAACTGACAAGCCGATCGTAGAGCGTGTTTCGCCACATCGCCGCGGTGATCCCCAAGGTAAGGGCGATCGGAACGGAAAAGGCGGCGGTGACGCCGGCAAGCAGTAGGGTATTGTGAAGGCGGCCGCCGATCAGCGTGACGATCGGAATGTCGTTGACCAGCGACGTGCCGGGATTCCCCGTCATCATCCCACCCAGCCAGAAAATATAGCGAAGCACCGCCGGCTGATCGAGATGCATCGCCTTGCGCAGGCCGGCGACCGCTTCAGGCGTGGCGGCCTGACCCAGAACGATCTGCGCCACATCGCCCGGCAGCATGTTGGTCGCCACGAAGACGACCACCGAAACGATCAGCAGCGTGAGCAGGGCCACCCCGAGGCGGGTCAGGATCATGCGCGTTATCATGCCGTGCAACTCCAGCGGAATGCGGGCGAAGCGCGAGTGGCGAGCCACCCGCGCCAGGTCGGTACCATCAAGCTTCGAGCCAGACGTTTTCCGAAAACGCAAAGCCCATCATACCACCGGTAGCCATCGGCTTCAGCCCCTTGAGCTTGGAGCTGTGAGCGTCGATGTTGCTGATGAAGACCGGGATCGCGACGCCGCTCTCCTCGTGCACCATCTTCTGCAGTTCGCCGTACATCTCCTTGCGCTTGGCGTCGTCGCGTTCCTTGCGGGCCTCGACAAGGATCTTGTCGAAACGCTCGCTCTTCCAATGCGATTCATTCCAGGGCGCGCTCGATGTGTAGAGCAGCGAGAACAGGATATCGGCCGTCGGGCGGGGATTGATATTGCCGAAACAGATGGGCGCCTTAAGCCAGTAATTCGACCAGTAGCCGTCTGCAGGCACCTTCTGGATATCGAGATCGAGGCCAATCTGGAACGCGGACTGTTGCAGCAGCACCGCCATGTCGATGGACTGGTCGGCGGCCGTCGAAGCAACGACCGGGATCCTTGTGCCCGCCAGCGACGACTTGGCAAGCAGCGACTTGGCCTTCTCGGGGTCATAGGGGCGCTGCGGCAGGTCGGCATTGTAGAAGCGGTTCGTCGGCGGCACCGGCTGGTCGTTGGCGACCTCGGCGTAGCCGCGGTAGATCGCCGTCTTGATCTGCTCACGGTCGAGCAGCAGCTTCATCGCCTCGACGAAATTCGGATCACTGCCCGGCGCGGTGTCGAGCCGCATGTTCAGGTCGGTATAGTTGCCCGCCGTCGTCGTCAGGAGATCGAAACCGCCGGCCTGCTTGATCAGCTGCGTCGACCGCGGATTGACCGAGCCGATCAGCGCGACGTCGCCCGAGAGCAAGGCGTTGACGCGAGCATTCTCGTCGGCAATGGCGAAGAACTCGACCTGGTCGAGATAGGGTCCGGTTCCTTTCCAGTAGTTCTCGTTACGAACGGCGATGGAATGCACGCCAGGCTGGAACTCCTTGCATTTGAAGGCGCCGGTGCCGTTGGCCGTGGTGAAGTCGGTTGTGCCAGCCTTGACGATCAGGAAATGGAACGTCCCGAGGATGACGGGAAGATCGGCGTTCGGCCCCGTCAAAACGATGGTGACCTCATTGTCGCCTGACTTCTTGACCTCGCCGATCTGGTCGGCGAGCGACTTGGCCTTCGACCCTACGGCCGGGTCCTTATGCCGGTTGAGCGAATAGACGACGTCGTCCGGACCGAAGGTCGAACCGTCATGGAAAGTCACGCTCTTGCGCAGCTTTACGGTCCAGGTGACGGAATCGTTGGTGTCGAAGCTCTCAGCCAGGTCCATTTGCGGCGAGAGCTTGTCGTCGAGGCTGGTAAGGCCGTTGTAGAAGCTGGTGCAGCGAACATAGTCGGTGGAAAGCGATGACTTGGCCGGATCGAGTGTGTCGGTGGTGCCGCTCGAATAACCGGCGGCGCGCATGCTGCCGCCTTTCTTCGGTGTGTCGGCATAGGCCTTGGTGGCAGAGCCCAGCACCGTGCCGGCCAGCGCGGCGCCCATTCCGCCAGCCAGAAGCATGCCGAGAAGCTCGCGCCTTGTGGCACCGTGGCGGATGGCGCTTTCGATCCGGGCGGTGTCGACCGGGCGCAAAATCTTGTCAAAATAGGGTTTCATCGTGTCAGCCTTTCGTTGAGCCGGCCGGCCAGGCTTGGCGCGCACCGGAGACCATTCTGGTTCATTTTCAAGCGCCCGAAGGCACCTCAGGCGATGACATTCAGTGTGGCTGTCTTCCCATCATTCCATTCCTGTTCCCCTGTTGGTTTCTTTGGTCTTGTTATGATCTTGGCGCCACTGTCTGAGCGGACGCGGGTATCGCAGGCGTATTCAGGCGACGCGATCCAGGCGGTCCTCGTCGACCGCGTCGGCCAGTTCGGCAAGTGTCGAGAAATGGTGGTCGGGCACCGTTAGCCTGGCAGGTTCGAGCGTGCCGCCAAATCCCTTCATGCCCTTGCGGCGCTCGATCCAGCAGACGGTGTAGCCAAGCTCGCGCGCCACGCCGATATCGTGATACTGGCTCTGCGCCACATGCAGAATGTCCTTCAGGCCGAAGCCCCAGGCGCTGATGCGGCCACGGGCGAAGGCGAAGAATTGTGGGTCCGGCTTTTCCAGGCCGACATCGTCCACCGTGACGGTGAGGTCGAACGGATTGCCAAGTGTTTGTGAAAAATGCGCCAACGCCCAGTTTTGGGCGTTGGTCATGGCGACCAGCTTGAACCGCTTGTGCAAGCGGGCAAGCGCCTCGACCGAATCCGCGAAGGCCGGCCAGTGCTTCACGGATTGGCGCAAGCCTTGCGCCGCCTCATCCGTAGCCGGCAGGCCGAGCGCCCGAGCAATTTCGAGGTAGCAGCGGGCGAGATCGTCCGGAAACAGGCCGGCATCCGGCTTGGCGCGCGCCTTGCGATAGGCGGTCAGAACCGTTTCGCCATCGACGGATAGTCCTGCCTTTTCGGCGACATCCCGCACATAGCTGGCGATGCCCGTTTCGAAATCTATCAACGTCCCGACGACATCGAAGGTCAGCACTCTGAAGTCTTTTTTCACGTGCATGCGCCTTTTTCCGAGGGGCTGCCATTTTTCCGAGCTTATGGCATCCGGACGGTTTGAATGGCTGAAGAGACTGGCTTTCACGGCAGAGAATTCTGAACTGGCGGCGAAGTCGCAATATTGCGCGGCGCAGACTTGCCCCGATGCCGCCCAACGATCACCGCCGAAGCGGCGAGGATGTTCTCAGCCGGTCTGTCGCCGTCGACCGAGCCAAGATCGTCGTGAAAACCCGATGATTTTGACATTTTTCGCTCCAATTTTCGCCGGAAGTTCCAGCAACTGTAAGCACGATTTAAGCTTAAATTTCCGCACACAATCGATAAGCGTCATAGATCGAGGAATATATATCCCGACTGGAGACCGCATCGCCAATACGATATAGCTTAAACTTTCCCACCTGATGTTCTTCTACAAAATCACCCTGATTATCATTGACAAAGAACGCGTCGGGCACCCCATCGTTTGCAGACCTGGACCTCAGCTCCTGGTAAATTTCTTCCGCCGGAATGGTCCCATTTTCGATGACTACCTGCGAGACGGCAAAGGTCGTTTCCGTGTCCGTCAACTCGTTGCGGAAGATTGCTGTCAGGCCGTTGCCCTGGCGGGCCACCTTGGTCAGCCTGATGTCCACCATCGTCCGAATGCCGAGTTCCGAGATGCGTTTACGGAAGCTGGCCTTTTCGGGATAAGGCATCTCCACCGCCACGGCGTCATCAGGGGTCGCGAGACTGACCGACTTCCCTTGCCCAGCAAGCTGGAGAGCACAGGACGGGGCCGCCTGGCGCCCGGTGCCATCATAGATGAGGATATCGTCCTTGCTGGATGCCGTACCGGTCAGCAGGTCCCAAACACTGTCGCAGAGTTCGGCCCCTTCCAGCCATTCCATATCGGGAACACCGCCAGTTGCCACCACAATGACGTCTGGACCTTCAGCAAGCACGGTATCGGCGTCGGCATATGCGTTCAGACGAACATCGACACCGAGGCGCTCAAGCTCGGTTGCCCGCCAGTCCACGATACCGAGCAGATCCCTTCGCTCGGTCGCGGACGCGGCAACCAGGATCTGCCCTCCAAGTTTCGCCCCCGCCTCGAAGAGGATGACAAAATGTCCTCGCTCGGCGGAGACTCTGGCTGCCTCCAGGCCTGCCGGCCCACCGCCCACGACAACGATCCTTTTGGAGCTGGCGGCGCGATCGATCGTGGAACTCAGCGTGGTCTCTCGGCCGCTCACTGGATTGTGGATGCAGTTCACCTTCTTATAGAGGCAGTAGGTGGCGCCAACGCATGGACGGATCCGCTCTTCTTCACCGCGCAGAATCTTGTTGACGATATCCGGGTCGGCGATGTGCGCCCGCGTCATGCCTATCAGGTCGACGATGTTCTCGCGGATCGCATGGCGAGCGGTCGCCACGTCCCTGATGCCTGCCGCATGAAGCAGGGGAAGTCTGGTCTCCTTCCTGAAGCGCGCGACTTGCGACAGGAACGGGGCACTGCGCTGAAACATGCCCGGCATGTTGTGCTCGGCCAACACCAGATCCGTATCCATGCGCCCGTAGATGCAGTTGAAGAAATCAACGTGCCCTTCCGTCTCGAACAGACGGGCAAGCTCGAGACAGTCGTCGAAGTCCGAGCCATCGTCGGTGCCCTCGTCGATCGCGAACCGAATGCCGACAATCATGCCGTCGCCGACAGCCTTGCGGATCGCCTCGTGAACCATCAGGCCAAATCGCGCCCTGTTCTCGACAGAGCCGCCATAGGCGTCGGTGCGCTTGTTCGTCCTCGGCGAGAGAAACTGACCGATCAGATGGCCACCCGTTACGGTTTCGACACCATCGAGGCCGCCCTCACGGCACCGGACAGCGGCAGAGGCGTAATCCCTGATGATGCGCCTGATATCTGCCTCATCCATTTCCTTTGGAAAGTTTCGGTTGCGCGCCTCGCGGATCCGTGACGGGGCAACCGCGGGCAGCCAGTTCCCCGCATATGCCGTTGCCCGCCTGCCCAGATGCGAGACCTGGGACATCACGGCCGCACCATGTTGATGGATGCGTCGCGCCAGGCACTGCAGATGCGGGATGATCTCGTCGCTGGACAGATTAAGCTGCCCGCCGCCCCAGCTCGAGTCCGGAGAGGTCATTGCCGAGCCGCCGATCATCGTCATGGCGAGACCGCCGCGCGCTTTCTCTTCGTGGTAGCGTTGATATCTTTCCAGCGGCATCCCGCCTTCGTCCAGCATCGAGGCGTGGCTGGTGCTGATCACGCGGTTGCGGAACTCAAGCTTCTTGATCCGGAACGGTCTGAGAAGCGGGTCGCCGCTTGTCCCCGAGGTCTGGCCTTCCGTGAGCTGGTTCATTCGCATCGTCCTGCATCCACGGCTTGCCCCGCCTGGGCCGGCACATCACGTACCGGGCTGTTCGAGCGCGGGCTGCGAGCCGCTCGAACACTGCCGCTTCAATCATGGTTGTACATTTCCGAGCGGTTCAGAAGCTTGAAAAACCACATGGTGGCATACGCTGTGGTTATGACCATGGTTCTCCGGTCACCTCTTACGCGCTGCAGAGTTCAGCAAGCAAACAGCGGCGGATTGCACCATTCCGTTTCAATTTTTGGTTATATGATTTGTGTAAAGGCATATAAAAAACGTATGCCCTCTGGATGAACAGTTCGGGGCCGGGCATCAAAAACTCTAACCGCGGGGTCAAGATCGGGCGCGAGACCCTCACCCTTCAAATACGCCCCCGATCGTATGCTGGCCTGAAGACGTTGCAACTTGGGACAACAGTGATCGCATGGTGGCATTGTCCAAACTCATCCCCTCCGCGAGAGGCCTGTTTGTTTTCGAGGCCGCGGCACGAACCGGCAGCTTCACTGTCACTGCCGGTGAGTTCAATGTAACCCAGCCTTCCGTCAGCCGAACCATCGCCCAGTTCGAAGCCGAGCTGGGAATGCGGCTGTTCGATCGTGGCCCGACCGGGCTTACGCTTACAGATGACGGCCGGGTGCTCTACGCCTCTGTCCGTGAGGGACTCAGCCAGATTCGTGACACCATTTTGATAATCCAGGACCAGAAGAAAGCCAGCAAACCACTGGTTACCTTGTCACTCTCAAGTTCATTCGTCACCCATTGGCTGGTATCGAGGTTAGGGGCTTTCAACGCCACGTTTCCGAACGTGGATCTGCGCTTTGATTTGATTGCGGGCGTCATGCGTGGGATGCCGGACAATGTCGACCTGGGAACGCGGATCGTTGGCGACGATGATACTCAGTATCACCGGTGGGACTTTTCACCGGAAATCATCCTTCCGGTATGCAGTCCTTCCTACCTTCGCGCCCACGGCAAGCTTGATCACGATGGCGACGGCGACGGCCACGTCTTCTTGCATCTTACCGATCACCGTCTGCAGCAATGGGCCGACGTGTGGGGAAACGTGGCGAACCGCAAGACTGCCAAGGGAACGTGGCTGGAGTTCTCCGACTACGCGGTCATCCTTCAGGCGGCTCTCAACGGCGAAGGTGTCGCGCTTGGCTGGCTCAGTGTCACCTCGACCGCACTGCTGAAAGGGATACTGGTTCCAGCATCGGATCGCCTCATCAACACGGGGCGTCACCACCGTCTGATCGCTCCGCGTTCGAGGCCCCTTCGACCCGTCGTGGCGGAAATCGCCAATTGGTTGAGATCGCAAATGATGGAAGATGTCGACGCGCTGCAACCCCTGCTTCAGTCGGCAGTCACGCACAACTGACATCGCTCGCCGCTATGTCGCGGTACCCCGCGCAGGGCGGCTTGTCCCGCGATCATCCGCAAAAGTGGCGAAAGGTTTTCAGCCAGTTGCCGCCTATGATCGCCGCCGTCTGTTCGCGACCGTAGCCGCGGTCGAGAAGGCCCTGCGTCAGGTTCGGCAGCTTGGTGACCGTCTCGATGCCGACCGGGTAGGACTGCCGGCCAAAGCTCGAAAGCGGCCCGAAAATGTCGGGGCGGCGGGTGCGCCAGGTGACGACGCTCGGCGGTGCGATGACCGACGCCTGCTCTTGGTACTTCTCGACATAGTCCACCCCGATGCCGACATGCTCGGGGCCGACCAGCCGGACCAGATGATCGACGTGATCGAGGAAATCATCCAGCGTCGGCGTTCCATCCGCCAGCGATTGCGGCAAGCCGCAGACGCCGATCATGCCGCCTTTCTCGGCCATCGCCTTGACCGTCCTGTCCTCGGTGTTGCGGCCGTTCGACCGCAGCCCGTCGGCATTAGAATGCGTACAGACCGGCGCCCGGGCCAGTGCAGTGGTCTCGGCGCGCGTACGATGGCCGCAATGCGAAAGGTCGATCATCAACGGCAGGGTGTTTGCCAACGCCACCAGTTCCTCGCCAAGATAGCTGAGGCCGGCATCGCGCCTTTCGCCGCATCCGTCGCCGAAGATATTGGCTGTCGTGTAGGCAAGGCCGAGCACGCGAAGCCCCATCCTGGTCAGCAGTTCCAGCCGCCAAAGCTGATCGTCCAGCATGGTCGCGCCTTGGGTGCCGAAAACGACGCCAAGCTTGCCGGCCCGCTTCGCCGCCAGCATGTCGTCGGCCGTCAGGCAGAGTTTCAGGCAGGCGCTCTTCTCGATCATCGAGAGATAGCGCTCCGCATTGCGCATCACGACATCCCAATTCTCCTCCAGGGCGAAGGTGACATTGGTCGCGTTGACCCCGCCGGCCAGGGTCCGTTCGGCATATTTGTCCTCCAGCACATACGCGATGGACAGCGCGTCGAAGACGAATATTTCGTCGTGGAAGCGTCGCGTCTCTTCGCTGGCTTGCCCGGTGGCCGGGCGGACGGCGGATACAACTGACATCTCGATTTTCTCCTTGATGGATTCAGGTTGAAACCAGGCGAGCGGCCTCGGCCGCAAACCGCTTGATGTGGAATGGCTCGATCGGTGTCGTGGTGGAGCCCCGGTCGATCAGTTCGGCCATGACGTCACCGACCCCTGGGCCGAGCTGGAAGCCATGGCCGCAAAAACCGAAGGCGTAATAGAGCCCGGACACCCGAGCGCTAGGCCCCATGATGGGAATATCGTCAGGCAAGTAGCTCTCGATGCCGCTCCAGGTGCGGATGACCCGCATGTTGGCGAGCGCCGGCACCAGGCGCCGGATCTGCCGAAGCTGGTTGCCGAGATGACCCGGCACCGCATAGGCGCGCCTTATGTCGGCAAAGGCCGGGCCGCGCGTGCCGCCGCCGAAGACGACATTGCCGCGTTCGACCTGCCGCAGATAGACGACCTCTTGCGGAATTGCAGTCGATACGCCGATCACCGGTCTGAGACGGTAGGGCAAAGGTTCCGTCACCGCCATTTGCGGCCCGTGCACGGCGATGGGAACCGGCTCTTCGAACTGCTGTGACAGGGCCCCACCCCAGGCTCCGGCGGTAACCAGCGCAATCGGCGCGCTGAATATCCTCCCGTCCGTTGCGATCGCCTGGAAATCATCGCCTGGCTTGGCGATCGAGATGATCTCGGTGTTCTCGAACACGGCAACGCCGGCTCGAGCGGCAGCGCGCCCGAAGGCGGGTGCCGCAAGCCGCGGATTCGCGTGGCCGTCATTCGGCGAATAGGAGCCGGCAATCGCCTCAGGTCCGAAAAAGCCGAAGCGCGCCCTGAGCTCGTTGGCGCTCAACAGTTCCAGGTCGAGGCCATAGTCGCGCGCCTTTTGCGCATAGGCTTCGATCACTCCGATCTGCCTGGGATCGTAACAGACGCGGATATGGCCGGTCGCCAGGAACTCGGCGTCTTCGCCAAGCAATTCCTTCAGTCTGCCCCAGATTTCGCGAGAACGATTGGCCAGGGGGAGCTGCGGCAGAAAGCGTCCCTGCCGCCGCACATTGCCAAAATTGACCCCGCTCGCCTGCTGGCCGAGCAGTCCCCGTTCGAGCAAGGTGACCGAACGCCCACGCCGGCGCAGGAAGAACGACGCGGCGGTTCCCATCAGGCCGCCGCCAATAACAATCACATCGGCCTGCAGCGGCTTCATGCTGCCTGCTCCGTGTCGCTCTCGGCACCGATGACGAGGGGCTTCACCGGCGCCTGGCCACGGATGCGGCCAACCGCTTCAACCGGGATGCCGGCACAAGCGGCGATCACTTCGGCCGCGGCATGTCCGCAATAGCGGCCCTGGCATCGGCCCATGCCGACACGGCTGAAGGCCTTGGCGCGATTGACCTCGACAGCGCCATTATCGGAGACGGCGGCACGCAGTTCACCGGCGGTGATGTTTTCGCAGCGGCAGACCACAGTGTCTTCGCTGAGAGCGGCGGCTGCTGCGGCAGGCCATGGAAAAGCAGCGGCGATGCCACCCCGAAACCGCTCGAAAATACGCAGGCGGCGGCGAAGGCGGGCGACATCGCGCGACGCGACCGGGCGTCCCAAATCGGACAGCACCGCGAGCGCGGTCAGACGCCCCGCGGCCTCGGCCGCGTCGGCTCCGAGTGTCATGGCGCCATCGCCGGCCAAATAGACACCCGCCACGCTGCTGCGGCCGTCGACGTCCTTTACCGGAAAGAACTGGCGTGTCTGCGCATCGAAACGGAACTCACAACGGGCAAGGTCCGCCAGTTGCGTCTCCGGACGCAAATGATAGCCGAGCGCGACGGCGTCGCAGGCAATCGCCCTGACCTGCCCTGTGCCGGTGCGGAAGCGGATCGTCTCGACGCCAATCTCAGGCCGGCCTTCGATCTCGACCGGCGTGATGCCGGTTTCGATCTCGATGCCGGCACGGCGAAGCTTCATGGTGAGGGCAAGTCCCTTCAGCAGGACGTCCGGGCGGGCGATCAGCTTGGGCAGTGCCTTGACCCGCAGGCGGAAAGGCGAGGTATCGAGCACCGCGGCCACTTCGGCGCCGGCCTTCGAATATTGTGCCGCCACGAGATAGAGCAGCGGTCCACTTCCCATGAACACGACGCGCCTGCCGATCACGGCGGCCTGTGACTTCAACGCAATCTGCGCGGCGCCCAGGCTGTAGACACCGGCCCGGTTCCAGCCCCGCACCGGCATCAGGCGGTCGGTTGCCCCCGAGGCGATGATCAGCGCATCGAAATCGACCGCACTGGTCCGGGGCCCCTGAAGGAGATGCAGCTGCTTTTCCCATATCCCCCAGGCGAGCGTCTCGGGTCGATAGTCGATGCGATCGCGCAAGGCGTCGAAGCTGCGGTGCAGATCCTCGGCACGGCCGGCTTCCGATCCGTAGAGCGAGGCGTAGGAGCGGCGAAAACCCTCCGGCTGGCGGCGGTAGATCTGGCCACCGTCACGGCCGCCTTCGTCGATCACGATCGGCCGAACGCCTGATGTAACCAGCGTCTCGGTGGCACGTACGCCCGCTGGACCGGCGCCGACAATCACTATGCGAGGATCGGGCGCTATGCGAGGCTCGGCCATGCCTGCTCCGGAGCTTTGGTGGCAATGCGCATGCCTGCGGCAAGCGACGTGGTGCAGGCGCGCAAGCGCTCGCCTGTGTCGGTCCATAGCCAGCAATCCTGGCAGGCGCCCATCAGACAAAAGCCGGCACGATCGCGATCGCCGAACTCGGAACTTCGCAAATGACGGATCTGCGTGAGCATCGCCACCAGCAGCGTGTCGCCCTTGCAGCCTTCAGCCGGCTGGCCGTCGATCGAAAAGACGAGCCTCGGCCTGTCTTCCTCGCCAAGGCGCCGGAAACGGCCGCTTTCGTTTGACGTCATGGGGGATCCTCCTTCGGATCTGGCTGTCTGCCACCCCATGATCTTCTCAGCCCGCCGCGTCCGCCACCAATACTATGTGTTTTGCCATCCAGAACTTTTGGTTATGCTGGGCCATGAACGCCAAGCATCTCGAAGTCTTCCGCGCTATCATGCGCCACAATTCGCTTACCGCGGCCGCGGAAGCCTTGCATGTTTCCCAACCCGCGGTGAGCAAGATGCTCAGGCATTTCGAAATCGTGATCGGTTACAAGCTCTTCGAACGCATAGGCGGCCGCCTCGTGGCTACACCAGAGGCGCATCTGCTGTTTCGCGACGCCGACCGGATTTTCCGCGAGATCGAAGTGCTGAAGATCTATTCGAACCGAATTCGCGACAAGCAGTTGAGCCTGCTGCGCGTCGCAGCCAGCGCGCCGCCGACCTTCGCGCTGCTGCCGGCCGCCACCCAGCGCTTCCGCCGGCGCAATCCCGGGGCACGCCTGGTCCTTCAGACGCTACCGGCGGAGGAGATTGCCGAGCGCATCCTGATCGGCGACATCGATCTTGGCCTGACCATGACCACCCTGCCCCAGCCGCAGATCCGCAATGAGGTTGTCGGCGCGGCGAACATCGTCGCACTGGTCCTGCCGGAATCGCCGCTCGCAAAGCTCGAGGTTGCTACGCCGGCCGATCTGACTGACCAGACCTTGATCAGTTACGGCAGGAACACACCTGCCGGCCAGATGCTTGCGCGCGTGTTTCAGGACCAGGGACACGTCTGCGATCCACAGATTGAAATAAGCCTGTCGATCGCGGCCGCGCCTCTTGTGGCGGCTGGACTGGGTATTGCGTTGGTCGATGGGCTGGTTCCCTGGGCGAACCTCGGAAACCTGAAAGTGTTGCCGTTCCAGCCCCGCTCAGCGCTCGATATCGTGCTCGTGACAAGCACCACCTTGCCGCAATCGCGCTTTGGGCGCGAATTCGCCCGCGACATACAAGCCGCGATCCACGATCTGGGCCGGGCCAGATCTTCACCTGCCTAGTCGGCGAATGGCGCGCCAGCGGCCGAAATCGTCTGGTTTTTTGGCGCGACCTCGCAGTGCTGTTGCAAACCACGACCAAGACCGAGGTTCAAGCCAACTAGGGCGCGCTGCCTGCTCCAGGCTCAAATGCGGACTTTAGGGGCACGGTCCCTCTGCCAGTTCGAGACCGCATATTACGCGACTTCAGACGCAATGGTTCGTCGGCTAGCCGACGAATGAAATGGTCGTCGGGGCTTGCGCTGACCGTAGGACGTGCGCCTAGTATGCGCAGTCAGATCATTGGATTTCGAAAGGCCAGCAATGTCGCCGAGCGAAACGACACCCCGAGCGCCGAGTGAGCAAACTGTTCTCTCTGTTCAAAATCTGACTGTCCGCCTGCCCGCGAATATGGAGCGGGAGAACGCAGTCGAAAACATATCCTTCGACATGCGGAGGGGTGAGATGCTCTGCATCGTCGGCGAGTCCGGCTCCGGCAAGTCGGTCACCGCAAATGCGATCATGGGCCTGCTGCCATCTTCGGTGCGGATCACGCAGGGGAGCATCCGGTTCAAGGGCCACGATCTGGCCAGCGCACGGGAAGATGTTCTGCGCGGCCTCAGGGGCCGTTCGGTCTCCATCGTCTTCCAGGATCCGCTTTCGGCGCTCAATCCGCTGATGACCGTCGGCCAGCAGATTGCGGAGGTCATGGAAGCGCACCACGCAGGCACTTCGGCGACCCGCACGAAGGCGGTTGTCGATCTGCTCGGCGAAGTCGGCCTGCCGGAGCCGGAGGTTCTGCGGCACCAGTATCCGTTCCAACTCTCTGGCGGGCAACGCCAGCGCGTCATGATCGCCATGGCGCTCGCGCTCGGGCCCGATCTGCTGATCGCCGACGAGCCGACGACGGCTCTCGACGTCACCACCCAGGCGCAGATCCTTGCGTTGATCCGGCGGCTGCAGCGCGAAAAGAACATGAGCGTGATGTTCATCACGCACGATTTTGGCGTCGTCGCAGAAATCGCCGATCGCGTCATCGTCATGGAGAAAGGCGCGATGGTCGAACAAGGCGTCGCTTCCGACGTGCTTGGCAATCCAAGCCATCCCTACACCAAACGACTGATCGCCGCCGTCCCGCATATGATCGAGAATGAGACGAAGTCGCGCGGCGATGCTCCGATTGTGCTGGAGGTGCAGAAGCTCGACAAGACCTACCGGCCGGGCATCGGCTTCTTCTCGCGGTCCCGCATCGTGCACGCCGTCAAGCAGGTCAGCTTTGAGGTCCGCCAGGGCAGAACGCTCGGCATCGTCGGCGAGTCCGGCTCGGGGAAATCGTCGCTGGGCCGCCTCCTGCTGAAACTCCTGGACTGCGATGGCGGCGCGATCCTGTTCGACGGCAAGGATATCGCCGCACTTTCGGCTTCCGAGTTCCGGCCGATGCGGCCGCACATCCAGATGATCTTCCAGGATCCGTTCGCCTCGCTCAATCCGCGGCAGACGATCGCCAAGATCCTCACCGTCGGCCCGATGGCGCATGGCCTGTCTGCTCGGGAGGCGCGTGCGAAGGCGCTGCAACTGCTTCGGCTGGTTGGGCTCGACGAGGGTGCCTATGACCGCTTTCCGCATGAGTTCTCAGGCGGCCAGCGTCAGCGGATCGGCATCGCACGCGCCCTGATGATGGACCCCAAGGTCCTGGTCGCCGACGAGGCGGTCTCCGCTCTCGATGTCTCCATCCAGGCGCAGATCCTCGATCTGCTGGCCAGCATCCAGGAAGAAATGAAGATCGCCATGATCTTCATCACTCACGACCTGAGGGTGGCAAGCCGCATCTGCGACGAGATTCTGGTCATGAACCGCGGCGAAGTCGTGGAATCCGGTCCGCCTTGGCAGATATTCCGGTCGCCACGTCATGCCTATACCCAGCAACTCATCTCTGCCATTCCCGGCAAGGAATGGGTCCCCGCCGCCTAATGCATGTCGCCCAAAAGCATGCCCCTCGGTCTTGAACCGAGGGTGCGCAGCGATTTTGGGATAACAAAAGCAAGTCGCGTGAATCCCTTCAGAGGCGACGCGCTTTAGGTCGGCGCGCGGCCGCAAGGCCTTGTCTCGATCGAACTGCGCGCGCGCACCTCGGACCCTTCTGCAGGGCAAGATAGTTGCGTTTGTCCATCAAAAGTAGTTGCAATTGTCCACTACCCGCTCAACTATGCCTTCGAAGGCCCGCGGCAACCCCGATTTTCGAGGCTGCCGGTGATCTCGACGCAGGCTGCCAAGCCTCAGGAGAGTGTCCGTTGCCGAAGAAGAAGAAAGGCCCTCCTCACACTGTCGAGACGGTAGGGCTCGATGTCCTCGAAGACACGTTGAGCTTCTATATCCGAAGCATCAATATCGCCCTTTCTCGTGATCTCGATGACCGCCTGGAGGGTCTCGATGTGGCTCGGGGAACCGGCAAGATCACCACCCTGCTTCTTGTCGACAGCCATCCGGGGATACGGCCATCTGTCATCGCGCAGCTCATTATGCGCGATCGTTCCGCCATGGGCAGGCTGGTCGACCAGATGATCGAGCACGATCTTCTGACGCGTGAGGCCGCAACGGATGACGGACGCGCGCAGGAGCTCCATATCACCGAAAAAGGAGCGGACCTCGCCCGCAAGGTGCGCAAGATCGCCACCAAACAATCCAGCGATTTCTTCGCCGGTGTGCCCGAGAAAGACCAGAAGCGTCTGCTCGACATATTGCGGCGCGTCTACCGCCGCACCGCGGGACTCGACCAATGAGGGAACCGGCAAGAAGCCGAGCCGGCCAGCGTGTGGCTCTCGTGTCCGGTGCCAGCCGCGGCATTGGTGCGGCTTGCGCCCGGCACCTGTTTGAAACGGGCTGGTCACTGTCGCTCGGCATGCGCGAACCGGTGCAGCCTGACTGGGCCGACAACGAGCGCGTCCGCGTATTCTCCTATGAGGCCACGGCGGCCAACGCCGAACGGGCGTGGATCGACGGTAC
The DNA here is from genome assembly GCF_040321795.1 of Mesorhizobium sp. M0244. Classification (NCBI taxonomy): domain Bacteria; kingdom Pseudomonadati; phylum Pseudomonadota; class Alphaproteobacteria; order Hyphomicrobiales; family Phyllobacteriaceae; genus Mesorhizobium; species Mesorhizobium sp. M0244. The sequence continues at coordinate 119,291 of NZ_JAMYSE010000010.1, forward strand.
CATCGATGGCTTCGGCCGGATCGACGCAGTCATTGCCTGTGCCGGCATTATGATTCCGAAGTCGGTCATCGACATCGACGACGCGGATCTCGATCTCATGTTCGAGATCAACGTCAAGGCTCCGCGCCGTCTGGTGCGCGCGTCATGGGAGTGGCTTGCGGCAAGTCGAGCAGGCCGTGTCATAATTCTCGCCTCGCTGTCGGGCAAGCGGGTCAAGTCCCCGAGGGCCGGCGCCTATTCGATCTCGAAGTTTGCTGCCGTCGCCCTTTCCCACGGCATCCGACAGGCGGGGTGGGATCTTGGAATTCGAGCCACTGCCGTCTGCCCCGGTTTCGTCGCCACCGATATGGCGCGCAGCATCACCGATCGCGCCGACGCGCTGATGACCGATCCCGATGATCTCGCACGGACCATCGGCTTGCTCCTCGACCTGCCCGACCATGCGAGCGTCGCGGAATTCTCCATCAATTGCCAGCTCGAGGAGCTCTACTGAGCATGCCCGGACCGTTCGTCGTCCGCGTTCATGGAGATATTGAACTGCCAAAGGAGGTGGATTGCGTCGTCATCGGCGGCGGCATCATCGGCGCCTCCTCGGCGCTGGAACTCGCAGAAAGCGGTTTGCGGGTAGCGTTGTGCGAAAAGGGAGGAATCGGCCAGGAGCAGTCCAGCCGCAACTGGGGCTGGGTACGCATCTCCCGTCGGGATCCGCGCGAGATCCCGCTGATGGCGGAAGCACTGCGCATCTGGACGAGGCTCTCCGAACGTACGGGCCGAGATACAGGCTACACGCGCGCCGGAATTGTGTTCACCTGCGCGAACGACAAGGAATACGAACAGCACGAACGCTGGGGACGTCATCTCGAAGGTTATCAGCTCGAGTCGCGAATGATCGGTGCGACGCAATTGCGTGAGCTCCTCCCCGGCTCCAATCTCGACGTCAAAGGAGCGCTGTACACACCCGCCGACGGTCGCGCCGAGCCGCAGAAGGCCGCTCCGGCGATTGCCGAAGCAGCGCGTGAGCGCGGCGCCGCCATTCTAACGGAGTGCGCGGTGCGTGGCGTGGAGACGACCAACGGCGCCGTCTCGGGCGTCGTGACCGAACGTGGCTTCATTGCCTGCAAGGCGGTCGTCCTTGCCGGAGGGGCCTGGTCGAACCTGTTTTGCGGAACGCTTGACCTTGACCTGCCGCAGCTGAAAGTCATGAACACAGTTCTTCGCACGACGCCGGTCGAAAACGGACCGGAACAGGCCGTGTGGGCAAACAATTTCGCCATGCGCAAGCGCCAGGATGGCGGATATACCATCGCCTCCAGCACCACCAATGTCGTCGATATCGTGCCGAACTCCTTTCGGTACGCGCGCGATTTTCTTCCGGCCTGGAAGATGGAGTGGCGATCGCTGAATTTCCGTCTGGGAGGCCGTTTCCTCGAAGAGGCAAGAGTGCCGACCCGTTGGGCAATGGATGAGGCCAGTCCTTTCGAATACTATCGCGTGCTCGACCCCAAGCCGTCGAAGAAAAGCTCCGAGCGTGTCCTTTCGAACGCCCGCAAGGCATTTCCGGTTCTGGACAAGGCAGAGATCGCGCAGCGCTGGGCCGGCTATATCGACGTCACGCCCGACGCCGTCCCTGTCATTTCCGCCGTCGATGCCGTCCCCGGCTTCCATGTCGCGACCGGATTCTCGGGCCATGGTTTCGGCATCGGCCCGGCGGCAGGCAGGCTGATGGCGGACATCGTCACCGGACGGCCGCCGATCGTCGATCCAAAGGATTTCCGGTGGTCGCGGTTTTCGGACGGATCGAAAGTCGCGCCAATCAGTGGATTCTAACCGCTCCGACAAGAGAGCGGGACGCAGCAAAAGTGGAACACTTCAACAGGAGACTCTAATGTCGAACCAGAGCAGCAGCACAATTTTTCGGCCGACGCGTCGTCAGACGCTTGGAATGGCAATCGCCGGCGCCGCCGGCCTCGCCATGCCCAACCTGACAGGAGCCGGCAAGGCCCTTGCCGCAACCCCGCCGAGCGCGCCCAAGGGGCAGGTGATAGTCGGCTTTTCCCAGGAGCCCACCGTCTTCAACCCGCATCTGGTGCATATCGAGGTCGACGAGGGCATTCACTTCAGCGTCTTCGATCCGCTGTTTGGCGTCGATCCGAAAGGTAATTTCTTCCCCGCACTCGCCAAGGAGGTGCCTACCGTCGAGAACGGCGGCATCTCGGCCGACGGACTCGAATGGCACGTAAAGCTGCGCGACGACGTGAAGTGGCATGACGGAAAGCCGTTCACGGCCGAGGACGTCAAGTTCACGCTCGAACTCTTGGTCGACCCGAAATTTCTGAGCTGGCGGCGCGCCGGCCACGAACTTGTCCAGGACCTCACCGTCGTCTCGCCAACCGAGATCAGATGGAAGATGAAGGAGCCATACGCACCCTACCCGTCAATTCTGGCCGCGACCTTCATCGTTCCGAAACATGTGCTCGGTGCGGCGGAGGACAAGAATACCGCGCCGTTCAACAACGCCCCAATCGGGACCGGGCCGTTCAAATGGGTGGAACGCATGGCCGGCGATCATATCGAACTGGCCGCCAACACCGACTACTTCGGCGACGGCCCTTATCTCGAGCGGCTGATCTATAAATACATTCCGGACCTGACAGTTCTCTACACCCAATTCAAGACCGGTGACATCGACGTCATCGGACTGCAGTGGATCACGGCCGACCACTATGAGGAAGCCAAAGCATTGAGCGGAACGTCCGTTGCCGTCATTCCCGCCGCCACGGTCGAATCGCTCAGCTTCAACATGGAGCGCCCGCAGTTCAAGGAACTCGCCGTTCGCCAGGCGCTGTACTATGCGCTGGACAAGAAGACGATCATCGACGCCCTCTACTACGGGCTGCCGACCCCGACCGAGACCTACATGCCGCAGCAATCCTTTTACTACAATCCGGATCTGCCGAAGCAGGAATACGATCTGGAAAAGGCCAAGAAATTGCTGGACGAGGCCGGCTGGGTCCCCGGCGCGGATGGCATCCGCGTCAAGGACGGCGTCCGCCTCTCGTTCAAGAACTCGACCACGGCGGGCAATCATATCCGCGAACAGGCGCAGCAGTTCATTCAGCAATCGTATCGCGACGCCGGTGTCGAGGTGGTGATCTCCAACCTGCCACCGGCCGTGATGTGGGGCGACTACTGGATGAAGTCGGAATACGATTCCGTCGTCGTCGGCATCAACTTCCTGACAGGATCCGACCCCGACACGTCGGATTACCTCAGTTCGAAATCAATTCCGGCCAAGGGCGGCGCCGGCCAGAATACGTGGCAATATGCCAGCCCTGAGGTGGACAAGCTGCTCGAAGCCGGCGGCGTCGAATTCGTGCCGGAGAAGCGCAAGCAGGCCTACCTGAAAATCCAGGAGACCGTGCGCAACGACCTGCCTTTCCTGCCGATGTTCCAATACGCGACCGTCCGCGGACACAAGTCCGGTGTCGAAGGGGTCGAGCCGAACATCAATGTGCGCATCGACTCCTGGGACGTGGCCACCTGGTACTGGTCCTAGCTGCGGACGTGAGGCCGGGCCGGCACTGACGGCTCGGTTTCAATCGCCGACAAAGGCGCCACTGGCGCGACCCATATCCGACGGACAGCAAAAACGGAGACATCCGGCATGCTTCGCTATCTGCTGGGACGCTTCTGGCAAAGTCTCGTCCTGCTCCTGCTGGTTTCGGTGATTGGCTTTGCCGTCTTGAACCTCGCTCCAGGCGGACCGCTCTCGCAGTTCAGCCTCACGCCAGGGATGACGCAGGCCGATCTCGATCGCATCGCCTCGCAAATGGGGCTCGACCGACCTCTTCCGGTTCAGTACATCGACTGGCTGTCACACCTGCTTCGCGGTGACTGGGGACGTTCCTACCGGGACGGAAGGCCGGTGCTCGACATCATCTGGGAGCACCTTGTCGCAACATTGCTGCTGATGGGCGTATCGACCGCGATCGCCATCTCCGTCGGTACGTGGGTAGGTGTCCTTGGCGCGCTCAAGCGGTATTCGATCTTCGACTACGCGGCGACAGTCGGCGCAATGGTAGCGTTGTCGATCCCGACCTTCTGGTTTGGGTTGATCGCGATTTACATCTTCTCGCTCCGGCTCAAATGGCTGCCGGCCGGTAACATGTACACGATCGGCAATGGCTCGCTCGGCGACTACGCGATCCATCTCATCATGCCGAGCATCGTTCTTGCGCTGGTCAATGTCGCCGTGTGGAGCCGCTACATGCGCACCGCGACGCTCGACGTCATCAACCAGGATTTCGTCCGAACGGCCCGGGCCAAGGGGCTGAGTTCCCGACGCGTGTTGATCCGCCATATCCTCGGAAACGCCCTGCTGCCGATGATCACGCTGCTGGGACTGCAACTGCCGACAATACTGGGTGGCGCCCTGGTGACGGAAACTGTCTTTACCTGGCCCGGCATGGGGCGGCTGTTCCTCGATAGTCTCGGTTACAGCGACTACCCCGTGGTGATGGGCCTGTTGATGATGTCCGCGGTCCTCGTCCTGGTCGGCAATCTGGCCGCGGACCTCACCGTCGCGTTCGTCGATCCGCGCATTCGATTGAGCTGAGGAACGAAGCGATGACCCAGTCGGATTTCCTTGTCCCCACCCACGCCAGGCAACGCTGGTGGCATAGCCGCAGCGTGCGCCGATTTGCCCGTCATCGACTGGCGATGTTCGGCCTGGTGATGATCATCGTTCTGGTGCTGGCCTGCGTCTTCGGACCCTTGCTGCTGCCCTTTGACGATCTCTACATCGACCTGCGTGGCCGGTTCTCGCCGCCGTTCACGGGCTATCATTTCTTCGGCACCGATCCGCTTGGCCGCGACATCGCGGCGCGCCTCTTCATGGCCGGCCGCATTTCGCTCCTGGTCGGCTTCGCCGCGATGATCATCAGCACGGTCTTCGGAACCGTGCTCGGGATCGCCGCCGGCTTCTTCGGCGGCCGCATCGGCACGGTACTGATGCGTTTCGTCGACGCGATGCTGTCCTTTCCCAACATCTTCCTGCTGCTGGCGATGGCGGCCTTCATCAAGCCGAGCCCGATCATGATCACCCTGATCATCGCGGCAACGAGCTGGATGGAAATCGCGCGCATCGTGGAGGCGGAAGTGCGTTCGTTGCGCGAACGCGACTTCGTCGTCGCCGCCCGCATGCTCGGGCTCAGCAACAGCCACATCATGTTTCGCGAGCTGTTGCCCAATGCGATCGGTCCGATCATCGTCGCGGCCACGCTTACCGTTGCCCGCGCCATCCTTCTGGAAGCCTATGTCAGCTTTCTCGGCTACGGCATCCAGCCTCCGCTGCCGAGTTGGGGCAACATGCTGAACGGCGCCCAGCAATATCTCGACAGCGCGCCGTGGCTGGCAATCGTTCCTGGTGCCGCAATCACACTGGCGGTCACCAGTTTCAACTTCATCGGCGACGGATTGCGCGATGCGCTCGACGCACGAAGCGACATGCTGTGAGGCCGCCCGGAATGGCAAGGTTTTCGCCGTTTGAAGTCTCGCTCTGGTATGCGACCGCGCCGCCGGCGCCAGAGACCAGCCCTCTGCAAGGACGCAGGCGGGCGGACGTCTGCATCGTCGGCGGCGGCTACACCGGGTTGACCACCGCACTCGATCTCGCCCGTGACGGCATAGACGTCGTTCTGCTCGAAGCCCAGGAGATCGGGTTCGGCGGCTCGGGCCGCAATGCCGGCCACTGTACGCCAACCTTCACCCATTACAGCCTGCCCGAACTGCGTGCCATGCTGGGCGAGCCGTGGGCCGAACGGCTGATCGCCCGGCAGACAGGGGCAAACAAACAAGTCGCTGGGATGATCGAGCGCTATGGCATCGATTGCGAATGGCAACAGAACGGCTACGTCATGGGCGCGCTTACGCCAGGCGCTGTCGCCAAGCTCGAGGCAAAGGCGCAGCAATACAATGCCGTCGGCGCCAAGACGCGGGTGCTCGACAGGCAGGCGAGCGAGGAGATGACCGGCAGCCCGCGATATTATGGCGGCTGGTTTCATTCCGAGGCCGGTCACCTCAATCCATTGGGATATGCAAGAGGCCTAGCACGTGCCGTCATGGAGGAAGGTGGCACAATCCACACTGGGTCGCCGGTCCGCGATGTCGTGCGACCGGATGGTGCCTGGGCAGTGCACGCAGGCGAAGGAACCGTCGTCGCCGACAAGGTCATCTTTGCGACCGGCGCCTACACCGTCGACGGATGGCCCGGCCTCGACCGGACCTACAGGATCCAGAGGGTGTTTGTCGCCGCCACCCAACCGCTGACCGCCAGCGAACGCCAAACCATCCTGCCGCGCGACACGACGATGCATGACGGCCGCGGCGACATCTTTGTCTACAAGTACAACGCCGAGGGACGGATCGTCGCCTCGATGTTCCCGATGGGCCGGCGCGGCCGGGACCTGGCCTTTACGCATCGCCTCATGTCCGACCGCCTGCGCTGGCTCCATCCGCAGCTCAGCAGCGACTTGAGATGGGAGTATTTCTGGTTCGGCGAGTTGGACATGCAGAAGCGCACCATCCCGAGATTCTATCAACTCGCGCCGGGCGTCGTCGCGTTGACGGGGCTATCCGGTCGCGGCGTGCCTACCGGAAGCATGCTCGGCGGCATACTCGGCGAATGGGCGAAGGGCGTTCCTGAAAAAGACCTTTCGCTGAAACTCGAACCGCTCCGGCGGGCACCCTTCTTCATGTCGTTCGCTCCGGCCGCGATGTTACGATACTATCGCGTCTCGGACTGGCTGCGGGCAAAGGCTAGCGGGTCTCAACTCCCACCCCACGCCTAGCCAGGATCGAATGGAAGATTTCGCGACGCCTTCGGACCTGAGTCTGGCACTGGCAGACAAGGGTATGCGCTCCTCGATCCGTCAAAAATTTGCGCCAAATCCGCTCGATTTCAGCGACTATCGGCATCGATCGGTCGGCTTTCGATAGCGCCGCGACGAATCGCGACCCGCTTGGCGCCGGAGAAAGACCGTCAACCAAGACCGAGCGGTCCGTTTGATTGCGACCGACATCCGCTCACCGCCGTGGCGTGCCTCACTTGCCGTACGACGCAAGGAACACGTGCACGCCGGCTGCGGCGTGTCGTCGAAGCTCCGCTGGCTTTGGAATCGCCTCGTCACCCAACAGCATGGCGCTGCTCAATGGCTCGCCCATAATCAACCAATTGAACTGGGAAGCAGCGGCAGCTGGATCATCGATCGCAATTAGGCCGCGCTCGGCCAAGCGCTCGAACAGCACTGCCATCGCCGCTATTGCGCGCCTGGGTCCGCCCTCAAAGAGCGCCCTCGCCAGTTCAGGGAAACGGCCGACCTCGCCGATCACCAGGCGACGCAGTTGCATGACGCGCGGCGTGAGCACAAGGCGGCCGGCAACGCAGCGCGCGCTCGGCTTCCCCTTGCATGCCGCCAATCCGCGTGTTAAATACTGAACCACATGGTTCAGTATTTCCGGCCCCGCCTCGATGCCTCGTTCGCCGCGCTCTCGGACGCCAACCGACGCGGCGTTCTGGAGCAACTCGGGCGTGCAGACGCTTCGATCACGGACCTTGCCGAGAAGTTCCACATGACCCTCACGGGCATGAAGAAGCATGTCAGCGTCTTGGAGCAGGCGGGGCTCGTCACCACGGAGAAGGTCGGGCGCGTGCGGACCTGCAAGCTCGGCCTGCGCGGACTGGAGGAAGAGGCGGCATGGATCGAGAGGTACCGCCAGCTCTGGGACGCACGCTTCGACGAGTTGGACAAGGTTGTCGAGGAATTGAAACGGAAGGAGAAAGTCGATGGACGAAAGAAGAGATAGTGAGCCCACCCCCATGAAGAACCGCACGACGGTGGAACGCAAGTCCGAGCGTGAGCTCGTCGTTACGCGAACCTTTAACGGCCCGGCGCGCATCGTGTTCGAGGCGTGGACCAAGCCCGAGCTGTTCAAGCAGTGGTGGGCGCCGAAGTCGATGGGCATGTTCCTGCGTTCCTGCGAGATGGATGTTCGTGTCGGGGGCAGGTACCGTTTGGTGTTCGGCCACGATGGCTCAAACCCTGACGAGTTCTTCGGTAGGTATATCGAAGTGACACCGCACTCGCGCCTCGTCTGGACCAATGACGAAGGTGGTGACGGTGGACCCGTCACCACGGTGACCTTCGAGGAAAAAGGTGGCAAGACGCTGCTGGTCATGCACGAACTCTATCCCTCGAAGGAAGCTCTCGACGCTGCCGGCACCGGGGCGGCGGATGCGATGGGCGAGACGTTCGAGCAACTGGACGAGCTTCTCGTCACGCTGGGCGCGAGCGTGGGGCGGTCATGAAGTCGTCGATCTCGCGGTCGGCCGCCTGGCTCTTCACTACGCGGAAGAGAACCCCGACGAGGTCGTCGCCGCCCTCTGCGGACCTACGAGACCATCATCAACCCCATTGGCAACACGACCAACCGAGGTTGGTCTCGTCGTGCGCGTCCGACTCGATCGTCGGCGCTATCCCATCGGCAAGAATATCTCAAAGAAGGAACTGCGAGAACTGAAGGTCGAGTGCGAAGAGTTTCACGGCGAGTGGGACTACGTCATCAGATCGCGCATGGAACGCCGGATTTGATCATGGCGCAAATTCCCTTGTTAGTACCGTTGGCGTTGGTCGTGCGCGTGATTGGAAAATTGACATTGCGCTATCGCGATGCTCGACGCCCCGTAGAGGCAACGTGTTCCCGCTTACGACGTCCTCGTCCTGAATGCGTCCATAGAGTTGATCATGACATCATCGAGTGACCTTGAGCCGATCGGCTCTTACAAACGTCGTGAGGCTGAGACCGTACGCCCCGATTCTCCGGCTGATACGGCTGACTATCCGTGTCATTCGCATGCTATCGATCACAAGACTACGCAACGCTATCCAAATCTATCCGACGCTATCCCCGTCATTCCCACTCGATTGTTTCAACCCATGATAACCCATTGATCTCGCGAAGCAATTTGTTTGCGCTCTGCGCAGCTGCCGTCAGGCATAACCGTCAAAAATTTGGTTTTTGATTGACGAATTTCGGCTGCCCGAGGGAATCCATCTATCGCCTACTATCGGCGTTTTCGGCAGACCGACGGACTCCTCCCCAGTACGGTACACTCGCAGAAAGTACCGTCCGCGCGGTATATTCAGGGACTTGTCCCGACGCCTGCGCGAGCTTTTCTGCCCGGTTTGATCGCCCGACGATCACCGCCGCGGCCCGAATGCGCTTGACAAGATAGCGCTGGCCAGCTCAATTTCGATGCATTCACCAGGGGAGTCCCGGCAAGGGGCTGAGATACTGCTGGCTTTCGCGGCGCAGTGACCCGTTGAACCTGATCCAGTTCATACTGGCGTAGGGACGGTGCAAGCGCTTTGCGGGAGTTCGTGCCCGAGGTCCTGTTTCGAGCAGGTCGACCAAAGCGTCTTTTCATCCTTCCGGCACAGAACTGGGTCTCCAATGCATGAGCAAAGGAGCCTCAAGATGAATGCCCTCACCCCCGCGGTGTCGACGGGACCGCTGCCCGCCTCTCGGAAAATCCACAAGTCCGGCGTCCTCCATCCGCAGATCAGGGTGCCGATGCGCGAAATCTCCGTCCATCCGACGGCGGGCGAACCGCCTGTCGCCGTCTACGATCCGTCCGGCCCCTATACCGACCCGACTGTCGAAACCGACATCGAAAAAGGCCTCGCCCGACTTCGCCACGAATGGATTTTGGCGCGTGGCGATGTCGAAGCCTATGACGGCCGCCATGTCCGGCCGGAAGACAATGGATTCGCCGCTGGCGAGCGCCTGACGCCGGAATTTCCCGTTCGCAACCGGCCGCTCAGGGCCAGATCAGGCAAGGTGGTGACCCAGCTTGCCTATGCGCGCGCCGGCATCATCACGCCCGAAATGGAGTTCGTCGCCATCCGCGAGAACCTTGGTCGCGAGATCCTGCACGGCAAGCTTGAGCGCGACGGCGAGGCTTTCGGCGCGGCGATCCCCGACTTCGTCACGCCGGAGTTCGTGCGCGACGAGGTGGCGCGCGGGCGGGCAATCATTCCCGCCAACATTAACCACCCAGAGAGCGAGCCGATGATCATCGGCCGCAATTTCCTGGTCAAGATCAATGCCAATATCGGCAACTCCGCTGTCACCTCGTCGATGGCCGAAGAGGTCGAAAAGATGGTCTGGGCGGTCCGCTGGGGCGCCGATACAGTGATGGACCTGTCGACCGGCCGCAACATCCACAACATCCGCGACTGGATCGTGCGCAATTCACCGGTGCCGATCGGCACGGTGCCGCTTTACCAGGCACTCGAAAAGGTCGGCGGCATCGCCGAGGACCTGACCTGGGAGGTCTACCGCGACACGCTGATCGAACAGGCCGAACAGGGCGTCGACTATTTCACCATCCATGCCGGCGTGCGGCTGCACTACATCCCGCTGACCGTTGACCGGGTCACAGGCATCGTCTCGCGCGGTGGCTCGATCATGGCCAAATGGTGCCTGCACCATCACCGGGAAAGCTTCCTTTACGAGCATTTCGCGGAGATCTGCGACATCTGCCGCGCCTATGACGTGTCCTTCTCGCTCGGCGACGGTCTTCGTCCCGGCTCGATCGCCGACGCCAATGACGCAGCACAATTCGCCGAGCTGGAAACGCTCGGCGAGCTGACGAAGATCGCCTGGGCGAAGGATTGCCAGGTGATGATCGAGGGCCCTGGCCACGTGCCGATGCACAAGATCAAGGCGAACATGGACAAGCAGCTCGCTGTCTGTGGCGAGGCGCCGTTCTACACGCTGGGGCCGCTGACGACCGACATCGCGCCGGGCTACGACCACATCACCTCAGGCATCGGTGCTGCCATGATCGGCTGGTTCGGCACCGCCATGCTCTGCTACGTCACGCCCAAGGAGCATCTCGGCCTTCCCGATCGCAACGATGTCAAGACCGGCGTGATCACCTACAAGATCGCCGCCCACGCCGCCGACCTGGCGAAGGGTCATCCGGCGGCGAAAATCAGGGATGATGCCCTTTCCCGCGCGCGCTTCGAGTTCCGCTGGGAGGACCAGTTCAACCTGTCGCTCGACCCCGAAACCGCGCGGTCCTTTCACGACCAGACCTTGCCCAAGGAGGCGCACAAGCTGGCGCATTTCTGCTCGATGTGCGGACCGAAATTCTGTTCCATGCGCATCTCCCACGACATCCGTGCCGAGGCGCAGAAAGAGGGCATGGCGGCGATGGCGGCGAAATACCGCGAGGGCGGCGATCTCTACCTGCCGGCGGA